>CAZZGM010000590.1:0-1942 GCA_964653955.1 uncultured Bifidobacteriaceae bacterium
GTTCGTTGACGGCAACAAGAGAGCCGCGGCACACGCGGCGGTGCTGTTCGCGCTCGTCAACGGTTTCGAGTGCCTGGCCGCGCCGGACGAACTGGTGGCCATCACCGTCGGTGTCGCGAAAGGCGAGATCGCAATCGAAGCGCTCGCGATCTGGTTTCGCCAACGGCTGCGGCCGGAGTAGCGGGGCGACTCAACGACAACTCGCGCGCCGACCTTGGCCGGCGCGCGTCGTGCGACGGTCCGGGTGGCGGCCGGCAGCCCTACGGAAAGCCCGCGCATGGTGCCGAAAGACCACGCGGAGGCCTGGGTCGCGCATGGGGCTGGGGGTCCCCATGCCTTTGCAGAGTCGACGCGCCGGAGCGGGGTCTTACCGGGCTTGGAGTCGGGCTGCCGGCCGCCACTCGGACCGCCGCACGTCCTCTCCCGGCTGGGCACCTTTGAGGTTTCGCCGCACCTTCAGCAGAACCGGTACAATCACGAGATGCGCAGCACGGCGGACGTAGTGATTGTGGGCGGCGGGTGCATGGGGGCCAGCGTGGCCTGGCACCTCGCGCAACTCGGCATCACCAATGTAGTGCTCGTGGAACGTGAAGCCCAACTGGCGACCGGCTCCACGGGCCGGAACGCCGGTGGCGTCCGCCATCAGTTTTCGGATCCGGCCAACGTCCGGCTGTCGCAGGAATCCATTGCCATGATGCGCGACTTCGAGGCGCGCGTCGGCACACCCATCGACTTCCATGAGGACGGCTACCTGTTCCTGGTGTCGAAGGCGGCCAACGAGGCCGCGTTTCTCCGCAACATCGCCATGCAGCGCGAACTGGGCGTGGACGTCCGCTGGCTCTCGCCGGACGACGCCGCCGCCATCGCACCAGGCGTTGGGCTGGACGGGGTGCGCGGGGCCGCGTGGTGCGCTGCCGACGGCGTCACCGACCCCAACGGCGTAACGATGGGGTTTGCCAAAGGCGCACAGGCGCTGGGTGTGGAAGTCGTCCGCGATACCGAGGTGACCGGCATTCGCCTGGAAGGTGGCAGCGTGGCGGAGGTGCAGACCTCGCGCGGCAACATCAGCACGCCGATCGTGGTGAACGCCGCCGGTCCGTGGGCCAAGGCGATCGGACGCTACTGCGGTGTAGATGTACCGGTGGAACCCGAGCGCCGGCACATCTTCATTGCCACGCCCGAGCGCGGCGGCTCGTGGGATGCGCCTGAGTGGGATGGCCGCATGCCGCGATCGAGGGTGCTGGTCATCGACTTCGAGACCAGCTTCTACTTCCATCGTGAAGGACCGGGCCTGCTGTTCGGCATGGGCGATCCGGACGAACGTCCCGGCTTCGATATGACGGTGCGGTGGGACTTCCTGCCGAAGGCGATCGAAGTGGCCGTGCGCCGCCTGCCGGCCATGGCCGAAGCCGCTGTCTCGCACGCGTGGGCAGGCCTCTACGAAATGACGCCGGACCACAACGCGTTGATTGGCCCCTCACCCGACGTGCGCGGCTTTTACGCCATCACCGGATTCAGCGGCCACGGCTTCCAGCACGCACCGGCCGCCGGCCGCATCATTGCCGATCTCATTGCCGGCCGCGATCCGCAGTTCGACCTGTCGCCGTTTGCCATGGATCGTTTTGCCACAGCGCCGCGCGGTGGTGAACTCAACGTGGTGTGACGATACGCCCGTCCTTCATCACGAACCGCACCCGGCGCAGCGCGGTGATATCGGTGGTGGGGTCGCCATCTACGACAATGAGGTCGGCCAATAGTCCCGCGCGGACGCGGCCGACGCGTTCTTCGAGTCCGAAGTAGCTGGCGTTGCCGGACGTGGCCGCCACCGACGCGGCCAGCGGCGTCATCCCCCACTGCACCATCATCTCGAGCTCGCGCACGTTGTCGCCGTGCGGGAACACACCAACGTCGCCGCCGAAACACATCTTTACGCCCGCGGCCA
>CAZZGM010000591.1:0-1941 GCA_964653955.1 uncultured Bifidobacteriaceae bacterium
TGACGTGCCGTCGAACACAGTGCGGACATGCTGTCCGGCGGGGTGTCGTGGCCGCCGGCCGACCGTTGCGGGCCGCCGTGTACGGAGACCGACAACCGGTGTGGCGGGCGCCATGCGCCGTATGAGCCTAAGCGCCAGCTCCGGGCGATTTCGGCCAAAGGCTTGATCATGCCGGCGCACCGGTTGACCGGCGGAGCCGCTCCGGGCGGCGGGCGGCCACGACACCCCGCCGGACAGCTCAGCGCACGAGGCAGAACCCGAACACGCGGTCCTTACGACACGTTGACGACAAACTCGTTCGACGGGCCGCTGAAGCCGCAGTTGTTCTGGCCCTCCACCCGCACGTAGTAGGCACCCGGCGGTGCGGCGGCGACGAACGAGGTGGCGTTGTTGGCTGTGGTGTGGACCAGGATGTTCGACAAGCCGGGATCCGAGCCGACCAGGATTCGGAACCGCGACGGCAGCGGGCCCTCGGCCGGATTGGACCACGACAATGTCACCACGCGGTTCGGTGCCACCGAGCCGGTCAGGCCGGTGGGAGCGTTGGGGGCGGCCGTGCAGGGTTGCACGTTGACCACGAGGTCCGGCGTGCTGGGCACGCCAATCGAGCACCGGTTACCGGCCGCCACGCGCACGTAGTACTGACCGAAGGGCGCCGTGCCAGAGAAGCCTGGCGTGGCGCCGAGGTCCATGACGAGCGCATTGGACGCGCCTTCCGAGTACCCGGCATACAGGCGATAGCCCTCCACGGCGCCGGAGGACGGTGGTGTCCAGGTGATGGAAACGAGATTGTCGGCGGTCGTGTAGGCCAGGTTCGTCGGGGCCGTGGGAGCCTGACACGGGCCAACCGTGACGGTGGTATCCGGCGACGGCAGGCTCGTGCCCAGCACGTTCCACGCCCGCACACGCACGTAGTACACACCCTGCGGCACCGCCTGCACGTGCGTGGTGGTGGCCGGTCCATTGAGTGGCAGCACGGCAATGTTGGCCAGCCCCGGTGCCGAGCCCGCTTCCAGGATGTAGCGCTGCGCGGGACCGCCCGTCTGCGCCGGCGTCCACGACAGCGTCACCGTGTCGAGTGCCACCGAATTGGTGATGGCCGTTGGCGCATGCGGTGGTTGCCCGCCGCTGGGCATGTCGGGATACATGAACTGCAGGCCGGCAATGTCGTCCGTGCCGAGTCCCGTCGAACCACTGGAGCAGCTGCTGCGCAGCGTCGGATACATGAGCGCGGTCGGGTCCGACGAGTGGCCAAGGCCAATGGCGTGACCGAGCACGTGACCAATGGCGTCTTCCATGCACGCGTCGGTGGACGTGTGCGGGCCGACGTTGTTCAGAATGGCCAGACCCTGTACGAACGCATTGAACGTCGTGCCGTTGACGGTCTTCTGGAAACCGGGCGTGAAGAAGCCGCCGCCCACGCCAAAGAACGCCGGATCACCATCGGGCAGTTCACCGCAGGGATCGTTATGGAAAAAACGAATCGAGCGGCTGTCCACGAAGGCGCTGCACCCGGACGTCGGCGCGCCGCCGGACCCGCCGAGCCCGAGTTGGAGCGTGGTGCCAACACCGTTCCACCGGCCGCGTGCGGCGTTCAGACGCGCCATGTTGGTGCCGGTCTGGTAATCGATGCGGATGTCCTGTCGATCGTCCGCCTGGTGCCAGCGCGCCGGACCACCTTCGCCTGGAGGAATGGTGGTGAACGACGAAGTGGGGTACTCGTCGAACTCCGGCGGTACGGCGACGAACGCCTGGTCGTTCAGCTGGGCCCCAACCACGAACGGGCGCACGAGCGTCTCGAGATCGAACTGCTGATGGCCATGCACGGCCATTGGGCCGCCAGACTGGAAACCCGGTAACAGCAGCCACTTCCCATCGTCCAGCCGCACGGTCTGCAGTGTGCCGTCGCGCGGGCGCACGGTCAGGAACAGCAGCACCTCT
>CAZZGM010000592.1:0-1939 GCA_964653955.1 uncultured Bifidobacteriaceae bacterium
TTCTCGTCGAGACGCTCCACCGAGATGCCCGGCGCCGGGATGATACCCGGCGCCGCAGGCAGTGGGGAGCGTTTAGCTCCCGGGAATCATGATGTGGGCCGAAGTCGTGCCGGCGCCCATGATCCACGCGCCGCCTTCCTTGTTGTGATCGGGCAGGCCGGTCGACTGCGTCGTCGCACCGGGGACGGCAACGGTCATGTGCAGCCGCGTGGCCGACATGTCCTTGCCGCTCAGAGTGTAGAACATCGAGCCGTACTCGGGCTTCACGCGCGTGCCGTCCTTCTCGGCGGCGTCGAGCGCGGCCTGACGCTTGGCGCGGTCCTCTTCCGCTTCGAACTTGCGGTTCTGCGCCACGCGTTCGAGGTTGCCCACGCTGGTGCACTGGATGGAGTAGGGCTGCTCGGTCGGCAGTCCGGACTGGTCATAGCACACGATCCGGTTCGTGCCTTCGCGCAGGACGTCGTAGGTGTGATCGGGCTTCCAGCGAATCACCATGGCGCCATCGCGCGCCTGGCGCGGCGCGGCCGCAAGGGACCGCTCGATGGCATCGTTGCTGGCTGCCGGCTGCTGCGCCGCCACGGCTGCCGCCATGGCCATTGTCGCGCCACCGAGCACCATCATCAGAACTCGTTTCATAGGGACCTCCACCGACGGATCATACAGGACCGCGTCTCAGCGTGCCCCGCCGGCCTCGCGGACCTTGCGGAACACGCGGTCCTCCATCCACTTCCGGTCCCACCACTCCACCGGGTTCACCGGCGTGCCATTCAGCAGCATCGTGAAGTGGAGGTGATCGCCACCGGCCAGCCCCGTGATGCCCGTGCGTCCCAGCTCGGTGCCCTTCTCCACGCGGTCGCCGGCGTTGACGCCAATGGTCGACAGGTGGGCATACAACGACTGCACGCCCAGGCCGTGGTCGAGGATGACGCAGTTGCCGTAAATGCCGAGGAAGTCCGCGAACAGCACGACGCCGGTGTTGGCCGCCAGCACCGGGGCCTGGCGCACCGACGCCAGGTCGAAGCCCAGATGCACCTGCCGGTCGATTTCGCGATTGCCGAAAAAGTAGGTGCGGCGATCCGCAAACCGCGACTCCACCTGCGTGTTCCCGAGCTGCGCGAACGCGTCGGACCACAGCATCTCGGGGCGTGACTGGGCCGCCAGCGATCGAATGAACGCGTCGTTCTTTCGCCGCAGGTCACCGTTGATCGCCAGATATCCCGCGAGGAGGCCCTCGGGCGAATTGGTATCGATGGTCAGGTCCGGCGTTTCGGCGGCAATGGCCGGCACCACGCGATCGAGAAACGCCTGATCGATGGAAATCCGCGACTCCACGAACCGCTTGACGAACGGCCTGCGATCCAGCGGCGTCGTGGCCTGGTTGCCGGCGGCATCGCGCGCGAACGCCGAGATGGTGACGTTCAGGTCCTGATCGTGGCGCAGGGCAAAGAACGCGACGCGCAGCGCCGGATCCGTCAGACCGACTGCCGACCCTGGATAGGCGGGATATTCGGCGTCGCCCACGCGGACACCGGCTTCGACGTCCTCCGGCGTGGCCCGCAGGACGACGAACTCGGCGCCGCCGAGGTTGATGTAGTGGTGCAGCGACAACACCGCCACCCGCGGCGGGTCGAGCCGCACCTGCACGTCGTGCGTGACCGTACTTTCGACGGTGCGCAGGCCGAAGAACACCGGCCTGGCCGCGGCAATGGTAATGCGCGCCGGACCGTTGGCCAGGCTCGGGACGTCGCGCTTGCCGACAGGCTTGCTGACGCTAACGATGCCTGGTGCCGCGCCTGCATCTCCCTCTGCGGTACCGGCATCCGCAAGTGTCGCTACCGGTACGGCCTGGCCGTTCTGCTCGATGGCGGCTTCGAGCCGCGAGAGCTGTCCGTCCGGTGTTTCCACCGTAAACGCCAGGGTGCCTGCCTGACCGATGAAC
>CAZZGM010000593.1:0-1938 GCA_964653955.1 uncultured Bifidobacteriaceae bacterium
ACTACGGCGACGAAATCGGCATGGGCGACAACATCTACCTCGGCGACCGTAACGGCGTCCGGACGCCCATGCAGTGGACCGGCGGCTGGAACGCCGGGTTCTCGCATGCCGACCCGGAGCGGCTGGCGCAACCGCTCATTTCGAACCCGGTGTATGGTTATCAGGCGGTCAACGTCGACTCGCAGCGCCGCGTCGAACATTCGCTGCTCAACTGGACGCGCCGCCTGATTCAGGCGCGGAAGTCCACACCGGTGTTCAGCCGCGGGACCATCCGCTTCCTCAAGCCGGTCAACCATCGGGTGCTGGCGTTCATTCGCGAGTTCGAACGAGAGCAGGTACTGGTAGTGTGCAACCTGGCCAGCACGGCCCAGGCCGTGCAGCTCGATCTCTCGGACCTGGCGGGAACACTGCCCATCGAGATGTTCGGCAAGAGCGTGTTCCCACGGATTGGCGAGGCCCCGTACGTGCTCACGCTGGGCCCGTACGACTTCTACTGGTTCCGGCTGAGGCGACTCTAGTGGCACTACCAAGCTTGCTGCCCGACGAACTGGTCCAGCAACTCATTGCCGTCGGTCAGGTCGACGTGCTCGTGGGTATTCCCACGCACAACAACGCCGCCACCATCGGCCCCGTCGTAACGGCGGTGCACCGGGCGTTTGCCCGCGGCTTCCCTCGCGATCGGACGGTGCTCATCAACTCGGACGGTGGCTCCACCGACGACACGCGCGACATCGTCCGGACGCTGTCGGTGGACGATACCGACACGGTCACGCTGTCGCACAGCCTGCGGACGTCGCACCGCATCAGCACGCCCTATCACGGCGTTCCCGGTAAGGGTGGCGCGCTGCGGCAGATTTTTGCAGCCGCCGATCTGCTGCAGGCACGCGCCGTGGCCGTGCTCGATCCCGACGTCACCAGCGTCACCGCCGAGTGGGTACAAGCGCTGTTGACACCGGTGAGGGCCGAAGGATGCGACTTCGTCGCGCCCATCTATGCGCGGCATCCGCTCGAAGGTCCGCTCATCAGCCAACTCGTGCGGCCCCTCATGCGCGCCACCTACGGGCGCAGGATTGCCGAACCGCAAGCCGCGGAGTTTGCCTGTTCGGGCGCTTTCGCGGCGGCGTGCCTCGACAACGGCGTGTGGGATACACCGCTCGCGCAGTACGGCATCGACCTCTGGCTGACGGGCACGGCGCTGTCTGGCCCCTACAAGTGCGGCGAGGTGGCCCTGGGCCCGCGCACGTTATCGCCTTCATCGCATCGTCCCGGCCTGACCGACACGTTTTCGCAGGTCGTGGGCTCACTGTTCGCATGTCTGGATCTCCAGGACAGCGCGTGGCTCACCCGGCAGGGCTCCGAGCCCATTCCTCTGTTTGGTCCGCCGCCGCAGCCGGCGCCGGACGCGCCAGCCATCGATGGCGAGCGCCTCCTCCAGTCGTTCGGCACCAACCTCCGCGACCTGCGCGGCATTCTGCAGACGATCCTTCAGCCCGATACGCAATCCGCCCTCACCGCGGTGTCGGAAGTGCCGCTGTCGGACCTGCGCGTGCCGGACGATCTCTGGGCCGCTACGGTCTACCAGTTTCTGGCCGCCCATCATGCGGGCGTGATGCGCCGCGAACACATCGCGCAGGCGCTGCTGCCCGTCTACCTGGGGCGCACCGGCGCCTTCGTCCTTTCTCACGAACAGAACGACAGCGCATCCATTGAATCGGCTCTCGAAGACCTCTGCCTGGCCTTCGAACGTGCCAAACCCTACCTGGTCGGACGATGGCCCGGGGCGAGCTCGCGGTGAGTCATGGCCCAGATGATTGCAAACGCCGTCAGACAGGCGGGAGCGAACTTCGTCGACGCAATTCAGTTGTTCCTGCCACGCGTGCTGACCACCATCGCCATCGTGCTGGTCGGCTGGCTCATCGCGGCCGTCCTGCGGGCCGT
>CAZZGM010000594.1:0-1929 GCA_964653955.1 uncultured Bifidobacteriaceae bacterium
GGCCGGCTACACCGAGCAGGAAAAGGTGGAAATCGCGCGCCGGTTCCTCGTACCCAAGGCCATCGAGGGCAACGGCCTCACCGACAAGAACATCCTGTTCGAGCAGGACGCCATCCAGGCCATCATCCAGCGCTACACGCGCGAGGCCGGCGTGCGCAGCCTCGAACGCGAGGTGAACTCGGTGTGCCGCAAGGTGGCGCGCAAGGTGGTCGTGGACGGCGCGGATACGTTCGAAACCATCACGCCCGACAAGGTCACCGAGTTTCTCGGCGTGCCGCGTTACCGTCCGACCGTGGCCGAAGAGCAGAACGAAATCGGCATTGCCACCGGCCTGGCCTGGACCGAAGTAGGCGGCGAGATTCTCATTACCGAAGCCACGCTCATGCCGGGCCGCGGACGTCTGACGCTCACCGGCAAGCTGGGCGACGTCATGCAGGAGTCCGCGCAGGCGGCCATGAGCTTCGTGCGCTCGCGCGCCGGCGACTTCGGCATTGCCCGCGACTTCAACCGCAAGCTCGACGTGCACGTGCACATTCCCGAAGGCGCCATCCCCAAGGACGGCCCCTCCGCCGGCATCACGCTGGCCACCGCCATCATCTCGGCCCTGGCGCGCATTCCGGCCCGCCGTGACGTGGCCATGACCGGTGAAATCACACTGCGTGGCAAGGTGCTGCCCATTGGCGGCGTGAAGGAAAAGCTGCTCGCCGCGCACCGCGCCGGCGTCAAGACCATCCTGATTCCGAAAGACAACGAGAAGGATCTCGCCGACATCCCGAAGAACGTGCTCGACGCGATCGACGTGCACCTGATGAGCACGATGGACGAAGTGCTGAAAATCGCGCTGGACGGTCCGCTGACACCCCTGCCCCCTCCGGTGGAATCGGGCGACCTCGGCGACCAGGCCGAGGCGACCACGCACTGAGAACCGGGTTCTGAAGGTTCTGGGGTTCTCGGGCGTGCTTCACCGGAGCTGGTGCGCGTTGCGTGAGCGAAAACGGGTTCAGGGGTTCGCGGGCTTGCCGCGCCGGAGCTCGCGCGCGTTGCATGAGCGAAGGCGGGTTTTCCTCTTCCGGTGAAGGTTTCCGCCGAATTCGTGACGAGCGCGGCCGGCGCCAGTGGGTTTCCGCGGGAGCGGATGCCGGAGCTGGCCATGGTCGGACGCTCGAACGTTGGCAAGTCGAGCCTGATCAACGCGCTGCTGCGGCGTCCGCTGGCGCGGACCAGCGCGGCGCCCGGCAAGACCCGTCTCGCGAATTTTTTCCGCGTGCAGCGTGAGGGACAGCCGCCGTTCCACCTTGTGGATCTGCCGGGCTACGGCTACGCCCGCGGCGGCAACGCGGCACGCCAGACGTTCGACCAGCTGGCGAGTGAATATTTCGGTGCGGCGCGCGGTGCCACCCTGCTGCTGGTGGACAGCCGGCACCCGGGGCTCGAAGCCGACACGCGCGCGTGGACATGGCTCGTGGATCACGGCGTGTCGTGCCACGTGGTGGCCACCAAGGTCGACAAACTGACGCAGGCCGAACGCCGGCGTCATCTCGGTGAACTGGAGCGTCGCTACTCAGGACCGGTTACGGCCGTTTCGGCTCAGACCGGCGAAGGACTGGAAGTACTGTGGACATCGATCGCAAGGCTGCTGCGGCAGCCACCGCCAACCCTCCCGCCCCCGCCCGACCCGAACCAGCCGCCACCCTCGACCTCTCGGCGCTGAAGGAGCTGAGCGTCGCCGACCTCACCAAGGTTGCGCGCGACCTCGACATCCCGCACGCCACGGGTCTGCGCAAACAGGAGCTGATCTTCGAGATCCTGCGCGCGCGCGCCGCCAAGGCGGGACACATCTTCTCCGAAGGTGTGCTGGAGGTGCTGCCCGACGGCTTCGGCTTCCTGCGCGCGCCCGACTACAACTACCTGGCCGGTCCCGACGACATT
>CAZZGM010000595.1:0-1927 GCA_964653955.1 uncultured Bifidobacteriaceae bacterium
GCCCCAGTTCCCGCAGGAGCGTGAAGTTCTGCATGTTGCGCGCGCCGACCTGGAGCATGTCGGCATATTGCTCGATGACCGCCAGCTGACTGATGTCCATGACTTCGGTCACCAGCTTCAGGCCGTGCGTATTGGCGGCGGCCCGCAGCAGCCGCAGGCCTTCCTCACCCAGCCCCTGGAAGCTGTAAGGCGACGAGCGCGGCTTGAACGCACCGCCGCGGAGCACCTTGGCGCCCGCGCGCTTGACGGCGGCCGCCGTGGCGTTGACCTGCGCTTCGTTTTCGGCCGAGCACGGCCCGGCCATCACGATGACCTCGTCGCCGCCAATGCGAACGTCACCAACCGAAAACGCGGTGTCCTCGGGCTTGAACGTGCGGCTCGCAAGCTTGTACGGTTCGGTAATCCGCAGCACCTCGTGAACACCGTCCATCATCTCGATGAGACGAGGATCCACCTTGCCACTGCCGACCACGCCCAGCACGACGCGCGCCGCGCCGGTCGATCGATGCACGTCCATGCCAAGCTCCACCAGGTGAGCAATCACGCGCTCCACCTGCTCGGCCGACACCCGTTCCTTCATTACGACAACCATAATCAGCTCTCAGTCTCGTCCTGATGACGACCACGCTCGAATTCCAGGCGCTGAATGCGCCGCGCTTCGTCCATCACCCGTTCATACAACCGTTCGATGGCATCACTGGTGAGTGGTCCTCCCAGCGTTCCGTTGACCGTTCTGACGTGGGCAATGACCACGGCCTCGCGGCCAGGTTCGTAGATGTTCATGCCCCGTTCCCGCTTGATGCGGCCCACCGCAAAGGCGCAGCGGGCACGCTCGTTCAGCAGCCGGACGATCTGCTCGTCCAGCACATCGATGGCCGCCCGGAGTTCGTCGAGCGTCAGCTCTTCAGCCATCGGACGTACCGTTCCACCTCGTCCAGCAGCGTGGCCGAGCCGGCGTGATTGGCGATGACCTGCACCAGCGCGCTTCCCACGACCGCGGCGTCGGCCCACTGGCCGATGGCCCGCACATGTTCGGGTCGCGACACACCGAATCCGAGCGCCAGGGGCATGCCGGTTTCTGCCCGGACGCGTCCGGCCAGCGCTTCGGCGGAGTCGGCGACCTCTGTACGGGCACCCGTCACGCCCAGACGTGAGATGCCGTAAAGAAAGCCACTGCCCAGCGTGGCCGCGCGGCGAATGCGCTCGACGCTGGTGGTGGGGCTCAGCAGGAAAATGGTGTCGAGCCCCGCCGCATCGAAGCGTGCCCGCCAGGCATCGCCTTCTTCCGGTGGCACATCGAGCGTAAGCACACCGTCCACGCCGGCCTCGCGCGCGCGTGACACGAACGTGTCGAGCCCCATGCGCAGAATCGGATTGGCATAGCTGAAGACGACGAGCGGGGCCGCGATGTCGGCGCGAACATCGCGCAGCATGTCCAGCACGCCGCCCAGTGTGGTGCCGCTGGCCAGCGCTCGCTCGGTGGCGCGCTGGATGACGGGGCCATCGGCCAGCGGATCCGAAAACGGCACGCCCACTTCGAGGACGTCAGCACCGGCGCGGTCGAGCCGCCGCAGCACATCAGCCGTGACGTCGAGTGCCGGATCGCCCGCGGTGACATACGTCACCAGACCGGTGCGCCCATCCCGGCGCATCGCCGCGAAGGCACCCTCAATGCGCGACATGCGCGTCCTCCGTCAGCAGCCGCTCGACCGTCTGCACGTCCTTGTCGCCTCGACCCGACAGGTTGACCACGAGCACGGCGTCCGGGCCAAACCGTCGCGCCGCCTGTCGCACGTGCGCCAGGGCATGCGCGGACTCCAGAGCGGGAATGATGCCTTCGAGCCGGGCCAGTCCCTGGAATGCCTCCAGCGCCTCGGCGTCGCTGGCGTGATGATATTCGGCGCGGCCGCTGGCGCGCAGGTGCGCG
>CAZZGM010000596.1:0-1927 GCA_964653955.1 uncultured Bifidobacteriaceae bacterium
AGCGTGCGCAGGCGTGCCGCGGACGATCGGAATCCGCCGCTGATCGACGCCACGCCGTCCTCGGACAGCGTCTCGACCAGGTTCAATCGGCGCGTGTGCCACGCTGGCAACAGTCCACAGACGACGCTGACGGCCATCGACACGGCGATGGCGAACGACAGCGCGCGCAGATCCAGGGCCACGGCGTCCACGCGGGGGAAGGCGTCGGGCAGCCACCGCGGCACGATGCGCTGGAGCGCTCCCGCCAGCGCAAGGCCCGCGGCCCCGCCGCACGCGCCAAGAATCGCACTCTCGACGAGCAGCTGCCGGACGATGCGAGACTGCCCGGCGCCGATGGCAGCACGCACCGCCATCTCGCGTCCACGCGTGGTCGCCCTCGTCAGTTGCAGATTGGCGACGTTGGCGGTGGCCGTGAGGAGCAACAGGACGACGGCGGCCATCAACACGAGGATGGCCGGCCGCACGTCCGCCGTGAGTGCGTCGCGCTCGGGAACGGCCGACACGTCGATTGGGCCGGCGGCGCCGAAGAGCGCACGAGCGGCGAGTCCCATGTCGGGTGCCGTGCGTGCCCGCGCCGTGGCCTCGGCCGCCGCCTGCGCCGCGCTGGTCCCGGGATGCAGGCGTGCCATCGCGCGGAAGATGACGCCAACGAGCGCGCCCTCGTTGCCGACCACGGGCGGCACGCGCCACGCCGTCCAGGCGAGGGCCTCCCGATCAGGAAAGGCAAAGCCACGCGGCATCACGCCGACGATCGTGTGCAGGCGACCATCGAGATGGAGCGTCTGTCCGAGGCTGTCGGCACGCTCGCCGAACCGCTCCTGCCACAGCGTGTGCGACAGCAGGACCACCCCCGGCTCGTTGGCGGCCCCTTCGTCCTCGTCGAACAGGCGGCCCATCAGTGGCTGCACACGGAGCATGTGGAAGAGGTTGGCGGTCGCCGGAATGATCGGCACGCGAACGGCGTCGCCGGCGCCGGTGAGCGTGACGGTCTGCGTCCGCCACCCGCCGATGTCCTCGATCGTCGTGCGCTCGTCGCGCCAGGCGAGGAACGTGCCGTTCGACACTGTGCCTGGCACACGCCCGACCCGTCCTTCGCGTGTCTCGGTGACGCGGATCAGTCGATCGCTCTCGGCCCACGGCAGCGGCTTGAGCAGCACCGCGTCGGCGACGCTGAAGAGCAGGGTCGTGGCGCCGATGCCGAGCGCGAGCGTCACGATGGCGACGGCAGCGAACCCGGGTTCGCGCCGCAGCAGACGGAAACCGAAGCGAAGATCCTGCGCCAGTGGGAGTCCCATGGGGCGGCACTGTATACCAGCCCCGGCGTTTCATGCGCCGCTGGCCCCTGGCGTCGTCGAGCTGCGGGTGCTGCCTGCTACCGCCACCGGCCGTCGATGCGCATGGTCGCCGGCCCGACCTATCGGCCTCGCGTCCCGTGGCTGTCCACGCTGGTGCCAGCGCGTCGCGTGACACGCGTCGAGCCGATGATTGCCCTGCGCGCCGAATGACGACAATCACGCGAGTAACGATCAGCGAGAATCAGTTCGTCGGCGGAGCGCGCTTGCAGCGCTGCCAGCCAGTGCCGCCACGATTCCCGAACCAAGCAGGACGAGGAAGTTGGCCCGAAGGCCACCCGTTCGTGCCCGGTAGCTGACGTGCTCGTTTCCCACTCTGACGATTTCGACGAGCATGGCCCACAACCATCCCACGGCGAGCACGAGGACGGGAATCAACAGCGAGCCGGCCAGCGATGCCACGAGCCATGCAAGCCACTCGTCCGATTCGAATCGTTGCCGCGCCCACCGGATGAACCATGTCAGCGAGAGCACCAATAGAACGATGACTGGAATCGTGACGGGAAGGTCGAGGCCGCGGTCCGCCAATCGTGGCCGAATCGCTTCGATGTCGGACACGGTCACACGATGTGCCG
>CAZZGM010000597.1:0-1922 GCA_964653955.1 uncultured Bifidobacteriaceae bacterium
CTCGTCATTGCGTTCGTGGCGTACTGGCAGGTCGTGGACGAGATGCACATCAACAACCTCGCCGTCCACCCGGCGTGGCGCAATCGCGGTTTCGGGCGGCAATTGCTGCGCGCGGTGCTGGACATCGCGGGCGGTGAGGGCATCCGGCGCGCCACGCTCGAGGTCCGCCGGTCCAACGTGCCGGCACTGCGCCTGTACGAGGGCGCGGGCTTTGTCGAGGAGGGGGTCCGGGCGCGTTATTACACCCAGCCGGAGGAGGATGCGCTGCTGCTGGCCCTCCGGTTGAATCCCCCGGAGGAGGGTGGTAGAGTGCGCCCATGAGGGCGGGCAGCGGCACTGCCTGTCCCGGGAAGGAGGCAAGCCCGATGGCTGAGGCACAGGACGCAAAGGACCTGCTCCTCGAGACCAACGACGAATATCGCCAGTTGGCCTCCCGGCATCACGAGCTCGACGAACAGCTGGTCGCGCTCGAATCGAAACCCTACCTCTCGGACGCCGAGCACGTCGAAGAAATCAACCTGAAGAAGCAGAAGCTGCAGTTGAAGGATCGGATGGAAACGATCCTGCGTACGTACCGTTCCAGTCACGCCCACGCTGTACCGGCTTAGCATCGTCAGACACCCATTCATGCCGGGCCACCTGCAACGGTGGCCCGGTTCGTATACGGCCGGCTGCCGTTCTGTCCTATGATCGATGGCTCCAATGTTCATCGATCGGGCCGGTTGGCCCTTTGTGCTCGTAGCGCTGGTGCTGGCCGCGCTGGCGGCCTGGAGCGGCGGCCGCGGGTGGTCGGTTCCGTTCCTGGTACTGGCCGCCTTCTTCGTTTTTTTCTTCCGTGATCCGGATCGGACGACACCCGGTGATCCGGGGCTGGTCGTGTCACCCGCCGACGGCCGCGTGATGGTGGCCGGTGATCCGCCGGGGCCCGGCGCACCGCAGGGCGAGTGGCGCGTCATCAGCATTTTCCTGTCGCCCATGGACGTGCACGTCAACCGGACGCCCGTGGAGGGCCGTGTCACGCACGTCGAATACCATGCCGGTTCCTTCCTGCCGGCGTACAAGATTGAGGCCGGACACCTGAACGAGTGGACCGAAGTGTGGTTCGAACGGGATGGCCGTCCGGTGGTGTGCCGTCAGATTGTCGGCGTGCTGGCGCGGCGCATCGTGTGCCGGCTGCAGAAGGGCGATACCGTGACGCGCGGGCAGCGATTCGGCGTGATGAAGTTCGGCTCGCACATCGCTCTGTTCGTGCCGCCGGACGCGCGGGTCCTCGTCAAACCGGGCGACCGGGTCGTGGCCGGTGAAACCGTCCTCGCGCACGTGTCGTAAGGGAGGATAGGGTCGTGTCCGTGCACCCAGGTCATCAGCCACATCCGCGCCTGAAACCCGTGGCGCGTCCCGTCGAACGGAAGGGACTCCGCCGCGGTGTGTCGCTGCTTCCCAGCCTGTTCACCATTGCCAACCTGTTCTGCGGCTGGGCGTGCGTGGTGTATGCCATGCGGGGCGACCTCTCCACGGCCGCGCCGTTCATTGGTTTTGCCGTCATCCTGGACATGCTCGACGGGCGTATTGCCCGCATGACCGGCACCGCCAGCGAGTTTGGCGTCCAGCTCGACTCGCTCGCCGACCTCATCTCGTTTGGCATGGCGCCGGCCGTGCTGGCTTTTCAGTGGGGCCTGCAGCCGCTGGGCCGCCTGGGGTGGGCCACCGGCTTCCTGTTCGTCACGGCCGCCGCGCTGCGCCTGGCGCGGTTCAACATCCAGACCCAGACACAGACCGACAAGCGCTACTTCGTCGGCATGCCGAGCCCGTCGGCTGCGGCGGTGCCGGCGTCCACGGTGTTCTTCTTTCCGCAGGGAGCGGAAACCTACCCGGAGGCACTGGTCGCCATGGCGGTCGTGCTGGTGCCGGCGCTGCTGATG
>CAZZGM010000598.1:0-1298 GCA_964653955.1 uncultured Bifidobacteriaceae bacterium
GGCGGCGGGCAATTTCTGAAGCTTCCTGGGCCGAAAACGCCACTTCCCCACGGGGCACGGGCACACCGTGACGCGCCAGGATGGCCTTGGCTTGATACTCGTGGATTTTCATGGATGGATGGGTCCGTTCAGGTAAGTAAACGGGCGAGATGATATCACGCCCTTTCAAGACTGCCGGTCGCTGCCCCATTTTGAGACAACGTGCTCAAATAAGACACAGCGAGTGTCGATGTGTGTAATATCCGCGGTTTTTCGTGCAGTTTCATCGCTTGCACAGCGTCAGTGGACGTTCCTGCACAGTCAGTATGTTCCATTTCAGAACATTGAAAGCTGCTTTGACAGCATTTCAGAACTGTAAGTCTCTTTGTTTCAATAGTTTATAGCCAAAAACAAATCTGGCACGTCCGGTGCACAGTGTGTTCGTAGATGTCCGTTCGTGTCGATCCGAGAACGAGCCGTGTGTCACCGTGGCTCAATGTGCACGTTGCGGTGGTCGTGCTGCTGGGCGCGGGCCTGCTCGTTTATGGCGTGCCGCGCGCCACTTTCAGCGAACCGCTGCTGTTTCTCGCGCTGCTGCTCGGGTCCGCGATTGCCGCGGCGATGAAGATCCACCTGCCGCTCTCGAGCGGCCAGGCCACGTTGTCGATGTCGTATTTCACCGACTTCCTCAGCCTGGTCATGCTCGGTCCCCACGAAGCCATGCTCGTCGCCGGTGTCAGCGCCGCGACGCAGAGCATCTCGGGCCGGCGGCGCATTTCGCCGAAGCAGACGCTGTTCAGCAGTGCGAGCCTGATTATTACCATCCAGGCGGCGGGCGCCGTGGCAGCGCGCCTCGGCGGCTTCGACCTCTATGCCGGCCTGCCGCACATCAGCCGTGTGGCGGCGGGTGCGGCGGCCACCTTCTTTATCTGCAACAGCTGGCTCGTGGCCACGGCCGTCGCCCTGTCGCGCCGCCAGCCCGTCGTTCAGACCTGGCGCGACGATTTCCTCTGGGCGGGGCCGGCCTGTTTCGTGGCGGCCGGCGCGGCCACGTTTGCGGCGGCCGTCATGGCCACGCAGCACGTGTGGCTGGTGCTGTTTGCGGCGGCCATGCTGGGACTCACCTTCCACAGCTACCGCGTGTATCTGAACCGCGTCTCGGCGCACCAGGAGTACGCCCGGACGGTGTCGAACCTGCACCTCGCGACGGTCGAAGCGCTGGCGCGCGCCATCGACGCGCGGGATCAGACCATCGACCCGGAGTCGGGCATGGCCGAAAACCACATTCGCCGCGTCGGCGCGCGGGCGGCGGCGCTGGG
>CAZZGM010000598.1:1308-1914 GCA_964653955.1 uncultured Bifidobacteriaceae bacterium
TCGCCGTAGGCCGCGAAGCGAAAGGTCGCGTCTGCGGCGCTGGGTGAAGCCGCCGGCATGAACGCCCAGGAAGTGGAAGGGCTGAAGGTGGCGGCGCTGCTCCACGACATCGGCAAGCTGGCCGTACCCGAGCACATCCTCACCAAGCCGGGCCGGCTCACGCCCGCCGAGTTCGACTACATCCGCCTGCACCCGACGGTGGGGGCAGACATCATCAAGGCGGTGCCCTTTCCGTATCCGGTCGCCCCTTTTATCCAGAGCCATCACGAGCGCTGGGATGGCACGGGTTATCCCGAGGGCCTGAAGGGCGAGGACATTCCGCTCGGCGCGCGTGTGCTGGCCGTGGTCGACTACTACGACGCACTCACCGCTCACCGGCCGTACCACAAGGCTATGGGGCAGGAAGAAGCGCTCGACACGCTGCGGCACGAAGCGGGCAAGGCGCTCGACCCGCGGCTCGTGAGGATCTTCGTCGACCTGCTGCCGCAGGCCGAAGAACTGGAAGAGGCCGAGGAGCGCGAGCGTCTGATGCTCGATCGGAGCTCGCCCCGAACGGGCGCCCCCGCCACCGGCTTCTCCACCGAAGGGCCCGGGCCCGGCCTGGAG
>CAZZGM010000599.1:0-1907 GCA_964653955.1 uncultured Bifidobacteriaceae bacterium
ACTAAAGCCGCCACCGCCGCCAGGGCGGGGCCCGCCGTAACCGCCACCGGGACCGCCGGGGCGTGGGCCGCCAAAGCCGCCGCCCGGCCGCGGACCCGCCGGGCCACGATCCTCGCGGGCGCGCGCTTCGCTCACGGCCAGCGGACGGCCCATGAACAGCTGGCCGTCGAACCGTTTGATTGCTTCTTCGGCTGCAGCCCGCTCGGCGTATTCCACGAACGCGAAACCACGGGCACGGCCGGTTTCCCGGTCGAGCGGGCGGACAATCTGGGTGGGCTCACCGACCTGCGAGAAGTGGGTGCGCAGGTCGTCTTCGGTGGCCTGGTACGGCAAGTTGCCGACGAACAATCGGACTGATGGCACAGGGTGACTCTGATGGTGAGGCTTAGGTCGTAACGAGAGGCGATGGGGCAGCGAAGGTCAAGCTGTCTCGGGGCAAGAGCTTAACAAAACACGCCAAACGCTTCAAGACAGGGGCTCATCCGGCCGCCCGGCGGTGGCCCCCGTTGGCCAGACGGCGTCCGCGATCACAGGGCGTCCAGCGCGGTCCGGATGGCCGCCAGACGGGCCTGCAGCATCTCGCGGTGCGCGGCGCGGCACGCGGCGCCCAACTCGGCCTGGGTGCGGGCCAGTGCCAGTTCG
Source organism: uncultured Bifidobacteriaceae bacterium (assembly GCA_964653955.1). Classification (GTDB taxonomy): domain Bacteria; phylum Acidobacteriota; class Vicinamibacteria; order Vicinamibacterales; family UBA2999; genus VFZN01. Next base: position 643 of record CAZZGM010000599.1, read on the forward strand.
AGCGTGTGCCGTTGTTGCAGCCGCTCGCGTTCGGCGGGAAACAGCGCCGGCTTGACCGTCCGCGTGGCCGCGCGATCTTCCTGTTGCGATTCGACGGACTTCGATTCCCAGCCTCTGGCCATGACGGTCTCCATGGTACATACTTCCACCCGCGCCTCGCGGGGGTCGACACCGTTCCGAATCAGATGCCCCTACCCGTGCACCCGGCTCGCGAGTGTACAGATGGAGGAGACGCGAGCATACGCCAGAGGTGTGCCATGTCCCGTTTCTCATCCATCACGCCCAACCTCGTTGTCCAGGACGTCGAACGTAGCACTACGTTTTATCGCGACGTGCTCGGGTTCCAGGTCATTCAGACGGTGCCTGACCAGGCGCCGTTCGTGTTCGTCATGCTCGATCGTGACGGCGTCCAGGTGTTTCTCAATGCCGTGCACGCGGCGGTGGAGGACTTTCCCGATGCCGCGGCATGGCCCAGCGGCGGCACGAACACCATGTTTTTCGTCGTGACCGACGTCGACGGTCTGCACGCGACGGTGGCGCCGCAGGCCACGGTGGTGATGCCGCTCAAGACGCAGTTTTACGGTATGCGTGAGTTTGCCGTGCGTGACCCGGATGGGCACCTGATCACGTTTGCCGAGAGGGTATCGCCGTAACTCCTACAGCTGCCCACGAACCGCCGGCACTGGTGCTCGATGCGGCACCGGTGCCGGTGGAACGGCCCTGGCACGTCGTGGCTGGCGGTGACGACACCGGCGGGCGGCCGGTGGTCCTCGTCTCACGTCGTCTGCTGACGCAGGCGCGGACACCCGCCACCGCCAATGCCGCCGGGGACACGAATGCACCGGACCCGGGCAACGTGCCGGCGCAGCCGTGGATGATTGGTGGTGGCTACGCCTGGAGCATCGACATTTTCGAATCGGCGGGCGGGCGGCGATATATCCCGATCACGGTGTCGTGGGCGCGCCCAGTCACACGTGAGGGTGGCCCCGGTTGGCTGCGCGGACGCCTGCTGTGGGGCGCGGAAGCCATGCCGCTGTACGCGCAGCACGCGCCATTTCGCACCGTCGGCGCCGGCGTGTCTCCGCTGCTGTGGCGCTGGGAGTTCGTGCCGCGCCGGCGGGCGGCGCCCTTTGCGGAGATGGCGTTCGGTGGCCTGTTCACGCGCGATCCCGTTCCGGAAGGGACGACCCGCACCAACTTCGTCGCGCACGGCACCTTCGGTGTTCGCTGGCGGCCCGAAGCGCGGGTGTCGCCGGTGACGGCGT
>CAZZGM010000600.1:0-1906 GCA_964653955.1 uncultured Bifidobacteriaceae bacterium
CGGTTGGCGAGGCCTTCTACGAACGGATGAGTGGGCTGGCGGACGGTCGTACGACGCCACTGGAGGTCGGGGCGGCGCTGGCCGTGTACCTGGGGTCCGCCGCCAGCGACGGCATTACCGGACGGCTCATCTCGGCGCCCTGGGATCCGTGGAACACCCTGCACGAACATCGCGAGGACCTGGACACCACCGACATCTACACCCTCCGGCGCATCGTCCCGCGGGACCGCGGCAGGACGTGGGGCGACGTATGAGCCTGGGCGTGGCAATCGTGGGCTGCGGCCTCGTCGGCCGGAAACGTGCGGCGGCGCTGCCGGGCGGGCGCCTGGTGGCGTGTGCCGATATCGACGAAACCCGGGCGCATGCACTCGCGCGGCTTGCCGGTTCGCCAGATGCGCCGGCTGTGGTTGCTCCCTGGCAGGAGGTGGTACAACACCCGGACGTGGATGTGGTGATTGTGGCCACCACCAACGACGCGCTGGCCCCCGTGACCGCGGCGGCCATTGGCGCTGGCCGGCACGTGCTGGTGGAAAAGCCCGCGGCCCGCACCGAAGCAGAGGTGATGCCGCTCATCGATCTGGCGGCGCAGCACGGCGTGCACGTGCGTGTCGGGTTCAACCACCGCTATCACCCCGCGCTGCGGAAGGCGCGCGACATCGTGGACAGTGGCGCGCTGGGGCCGTTGATGTTCATGCGTGGCCGCTACGGGCATGGCGGGCGCGTGGGGTACGACCAGGAATGGCGTGCCAACCCGGAACAATCGGGTGGTGGTGAACTGCTGGATCAGGGCGTGCACCTGATTGATCTGTCGCGCTGGTTCCTCGGCGAGTTTCCCGTGGTCGATGGCTTTGCGACCACCTATTTCTGGGACATGCCGGTGGACGACAATGCCTTCCTCACGCTGCGTACCGGCGAAGGCCAGTGTGCCCTTCTCCATGTGAGCTGCAGCGAATGGAAAAATCTCTTCTCGCTGGAAATTTACGGACGCGTGGGCAAGCTGGCGATCGACGGCCTTGGCGGCAGCTATGGCGTGGAGCGCCTCACCTGGTACCGGATGTTGCCCGAAATGGGACCACCGGAAACAACCGCGTGGGAGTACCCGGGCGCCGATCGTAGCTGGGCGCTCGAGTTCGAGGCATTCGTGTCCGATATTCGCGATGGCCGTGCGCCGCGGCCTGGCCTGGACGATGCCCGTGCGGTGCTGCGGGTGGTGGATACCATTTACCGGCGGAGCGATGGTGCGGGAGGGCAGCGGCCATGATCATGACCAGGAGCCCTCTCCGCATCACGCTGGGCGGAGGCGGCACCGACCTGCCGTCCTACTATCGTGACCACGGCGGCTTTCTCGTGGCAGCGGCCATCGACAAGTACGTCTACGTGACGGCGCTGCGCCCGTTCGTGCCCGGCATCTTTCTCAAGTACTCGCAGCTCGAACACGTCGACCGCGTGGAAGACGTGCAGCATCGCCTCATCCGCGAGGCGCTGAAGGCGCTCGATTTCAAGACGCCGCAGATCGAGATTACGGCGCTGGCCGATATTCCCGCCGGCACGGGCCTTGGTTCGTCCGGCAGCTTCACCACCGCCCTGCTCCGGGCTCTCCATGCCTATCGTCATCATCCGCTGGCACCACACGACCTGGCCGAGCTGGCGTGCGACATCGAGATCGATCGCCTGGGAGAAGCCGTGGGCAAGCAGGATCAGTACATTGCCGCCTGTGGCGGCGTGACGTGCTTCACGTTCAATCCCGACGACAGCGTGCAGGTCGAGCCGCTGGCCGTGCCCACCGAAACGTTGCTCAACCTCGAGGACAACCTCCTGCTGTTCTTCACCGGCTTCGAACGCCGTGCCGCGCACATCCTGTCGGACCAGAAGGTGCGCAGCGAGCAGGGTGATGCCGCCATGCTCC
>CAZZGM010000601.1:0-1904 GCA_964653955.1 uncultured Bifidobacteriaceae bacterium
GTCACGGTGGACGCGAGCCTTGCCTATCCCGTTGTCGTCTCCGGACAGCGGCGCCTCACCCTCACGCTTGCCGGGCGGAACCTGACCAACGCCTATCAACGCGATCTGGATCAAGGGCCGCTCCGCGACAGCGACTACGTGTACGGTCCCCGGTTTCCGCGGGCAGTGAGCCTGGGCTTGCGTGTGGAGTTCTGAGATGTTCAACGATCGTCTGGCGAGCGTCGTGACGTGCGGTCTGGTGGTCCTGGCCACACTGACGACCACCTCGTCGGCCGAGGCACAGAGGCACGATCGCACGCATCTGGACGACCTGACGCGGGCGTTTGCCACCTTCGACGTGCGCGACATGAACGGCACACGCTGGACGGCGGCCGGCCTTCGCGGGCGTGTGGTGGTACTGGACTTCTGGGCCACGTGGTGCCCGCCCTGCTGGGCCGAAATCCCCTGGCTCCGGCGCCTCCACGAGAAATTTGACGATGAGCGCGTCCAGGTGATTGGCATCAGCCTCGACACGACGAACCGCCGAACGTTCGTGTCGTGGCTCAATCAGCGCCGCGTGGACTGGCCCCAGGTATGGGATCAGCGCGGCTACGACAGCGCCATTGCCGCACGTTTCGGTGTCGACTCGCTGCCGGTTTCCATCCTCCTCGCTCCCGATGGCCGCGTCGTCGGTGTCAATCTCCGCGGCGCGCGGTTACTGACGGCCGTCGAGACGCTGCTCGACGAACGTAATCCCGAACAACGTTAGCCGGCACTTTACCCACCACTCACTCGGACTTGAGCACTGTCAGCGGATCCACGCGGTACATCCGGAGTGCCGCGAAACAGGTCGTCAGCAGCGCTCCTCCCCCAATCAGCAGGGCTGTCCCGACGAAGGTCTGCACATCCAGCGGGCTGACGCGGTACAGAAACGACGACAATGCCCTTGCGCCGGCACTTCCCGCACCAAGACCAATGACGATGCCGACGCCGGCAAGCACCAGGCCCTGTCCCACGATCCGTCGTACGAGATAACCAGGCGACGCCCCAAGCGCCGACCGGATGGCCAGGTCGCGCCGGCGTTCCGCTATCAGTGTCATGAATGTCGCCAGCACGCCGACGAGAGCCACGGCAAATGCAAGCGCCCCAAAGCCGATGGCCGGTAACGCGCGCACGCGACGATTGGCAATCGACTGTGCCATCGCGTCCTCGAGCAACTGCAACTCGGGGATCGGCACCGTGGGGTCCAGTTCCCGTGCTGCTTGACGAATAGCCGGCGCCAGGCGCATCGGGTCCCCGTCCGTTCGCACAATCAGATAGCCGCTGCCAAGCGGCCGCAGTGCCCACGGCAGATAGATGGCACTTCCTGCCGGCGCATCGAGTCCTTCGTATTTGACGTCCTCGACGACGCCGACCATCACGGGCGGCTCGGCCAGATCGAAGATCGCGGGGAGCCGGGTAAATGGACGGCCGATTGGATCGTCATCGCGATAGTGAAAGCGCGCCGCCGACTCACTCAGGATCACCACAGGAGCCTCTGGGCGGTTGTCGCTATCTTCGAAATCACGTCCGGACACGAACCTCGCCCCGAGCGCACGCAGATATCCGGGCGTGGCGGAGCCGACCTTCATGAACCGTGTTTCGTCCCGGTCGTCGCTCAGCAGGCGTATGGCTATCGAAATGGGCGGCGTCCGCGGCGGAAGGTTCGATCCGAACCCAGCGTAACGCACGCCGGGCATCATACGCACACGCTCGATCGCGTCGCGCAGGAACGCCTGGCGCTCAGCGCCATCGAACAACACCCGGTCGGCCAGAACGATTCTGGCCTCCAGCGCGCCGCGCGGTTCGAATCCATGGTTTTCGTGCGTGAGCACGGACACGGTCCTCACCAGCAAGCCGGCTCCAATCAGCAGGACGCACGACAG
>CAZZGM010000602.1:0-1902 GCA_964653955.1 uncultured Bifidobacteriaceae bacterium
CAACATCGGACGGTTCGTGGAACTGCTGCGCGGCATGATGGACCGGACGCAGTTCATCATCATCACGCACAGCCGCAAGACCATGGAAATTGCCAACCGGCTTTACGGTGTGACCATGGAAGAGCCGGGCGTGTCGAAGCTCATCTCGATCCAGATGAACTGACGGGCCGGGTGTGCCCGGCCGGTTGGTCCGGCTTCGAACCCCGAGGGCCGCACCGTCGTATTGGACCTTGAGAGGTGCCCATGTCCAGACGTCCCATTGCGGTCCTTGCCCTGACGGTTCTTGCGGTGTCTGCCACCGCGGCCTGTGACGTGCAGGTGGGCGGGGAAGGGCTCTCGCTGGAACTGGCCTCCGGCCGCGCGCAGGACACCTGGACCCGTTCCTATACGGTCGAGCGCGGCGGACGGCTGGAGCTCATCAACGTCAACGGACAAATCACCGCCGAGCCGTCGGATGGCGCCACCATTGAACTGGTCGGCGAACGCTCGGTGCGGTCCACCTCGGACGAGTCGGCTCGCGACGTGCTCGGGAACCTCGAGATTCGTGAGGAGGTGGGTGGCCAGCGCGTGCGCGTCGAGGTCCGGTCCCCGCGCACGTTCGGTGTGACGCAGGTCACCGTCCGCTGGACGGTGAAGGTACCCGCTGGCGTGGACGTCGACCTGCGGACGGTGAACGGCGGTGTCCGGATCAATGGCCTCGATGGCGAGGTGCACGCCCGCAGCGTCAATGGCGGTATCGAGGGTCGGCGGCTTGCCGGTATCCGTCTGGATGCGTCGACGGTGAACGGCGGTGTCGACCTGGAACTGCTCAAGCCACTGCCGGAGGACGGTGACGTGTCGCTCGAAGCCGTCAACGGCGGCGTGACGCTGGCGCTACCGGCCGACAGCCGGGCATCGCTCACGGCGCGCGTCACCAATGGCGGTATCCGTACTGGCGACCTGCCGTTTGCGGCCCGCGGCGAAAACAACCGCCGGCGATTCGAAGGCACGCTGAATGGCGGCGGTGCGTCGGTCAGGCTCCAGACCACCAACGGCGGCGTCCGCGTCTCGAAATCCGGGTAAAGTGAAAGCGGGCGTCGACGCCCGCCGTTTCCGTGACCGAAGACAAGTCCACCCGCTACCACCGGCTCCGCCGCCGCGCCGAAATGGCAGGCACGGTGTCCACGGGGCTCGTTCTCCTGCTGCTGGTCGTGTCTGGTCTGGCTGTCGGCGTTCGCGCGTCGCTGACGACGGCCCTGCAGGCGATGGCGCCGCCGGGAGCCGCTGACGCCACGGTGGTGGTGCTCCTCACCACCGCCGTTCTGGTCATCCTGCAACTCGTCGATTTGCCGTTTGCCTGGTTCCACGGTTTCGTGCTCGAGCGGCGCTACGGCCTGTCGCCACAGCCGGCCGCGCGCTGGTGGAACGACCAGGTGAAGGCCGCGGCCGTGACCATCGTGCTGGGTGTGGCGGGCAGTTCCGCCGTGTATCTCTTCCTCCGCGAGGCGCCGTCCACGTGGTGGCTGCTGTCGGCCGGCACCTTTGCCGTGGCGTCCGTGGGCGTCGTGCAACTGGCGCCAACCGTGCTGCTGCCGCTGTTCCAGGCGGTACGTCCGCTCGACCGGCCGCCGCTGGCCGCGCGGTTGATGGCGCTGGCCATCCGGGCGCGGACCGACGTGGTGGGCGTGTTCGAGTGGGTGGTGAGCGGACACACCCGGAAGGCCAACGCGGCGCTGGCGGGCCTCGGACGTACGCGGCGCATCCTGCTGTCGGATACGCTGCTGGCCGACTACTCGGAAGACGAAATCGAAGTGGTGATGGCGCACGAACTCGCGCATCACGTGCACCGCGACCTGTGGCGGGCGCTGGCGTTCCAGACGCTGCTGCTCGTCACGGGATTCTTCGTGGCGCACCTCGTGCTGG
>CAZZGM010000603.1:0-1901 GCA_964653955.1 uncultured Bifidobacteriaceae bacterium
GGGCGGAATTCGATGCACCGGCAGCGCCCGTACCCACGGAACCAACCTTGCCTCCAGGATCCGCGACGGCCCCGGCGCAGTCAGTACCGTCCGTGACGGAACCAGCCCGGCCCGCCACGAAGTCCGAACCACCTGCCGCCGCACCTGCGCCCCCGTTGGGAGCGGCCCCGCTGGCAACGCAACAGAAGGTGTCGCCCGAAACGAGTGCCGCCGCAGGAGCCGGCGCAGTTGGTGACAAGGTTGCCGAAGACCTGACCGCGAGAGCAGCGACGCCACCAGCTCAGACTGTCGAGACGTTTGCCGCGCCGTTACCAGCTCCGGCACCAGCGGCTGAAGCACCGGCCGCGCCAGCTCCGGCGCCGGCCGCTGAAACGCCTGCCGCTCCTGCACTCGACGCCGCGCGCGCGGATGCATCTGCCGTGGCCGGCGCGATGGCAGCCCGTCAGCGTATGGCGTCCGAGGCGCCGGCCCGTGTCATCACGTCATCGGACACCACCGTGCAGTGGCGCTTTGTCGGCGCGCGCGCCGTGGAACGCAGCGTAGACAACGGCGCAACGTGGACGCACATGGACACGGGCGCAACCGCGGATCTCACGGCGGGTGCCGCTCCATCCGCGAACGTGTGCTGGGTAATCACGGCCGACGGTCAGGTGCTGCGCACCGTCGATGGCACGACGTGGCAGACCGCGGCACGTCCGGCCACGGAAACACTAATCAGCGTGGAAGCCGCGGATGAGCGGAACGCCAGCGTGACCGCAACCAGCGGGCGCGTCTACGTCACAGACGATGGCGGCGTGACATGGCGCCCCAGGCCGTAGCGGCAACGAATGCCGACATGGGCGCTCGACGGCGTGTTTCGGCCCGATCCTGCGGAGCAGGCGCTTTGGACATCGACGATACAGCCCACTACGGCGCACGGAAGTACGGATCGCCGTGGCTGTAGTCGTCCGGGCGCGCAGCCGCCTCGTTGAGCCACTCGATGACCGCCGCAAACCCGAGGCTCTCGGGATCGTGCCTGAGATATCCCTTTACGACATCGAGCACGTGAAAGCCCTGGGACAACTGGAACGACAGTGTGGGATCGCTCAGCTCTCCGTGAATGACCGCCCGCACGTACTCACGCGCCGACATCCGCTCCGCGTGCAGGTGATAACCGCGCAGCCGTGCGCCGGCACGAATACGCGCCAGGCCGAGCCGCTCGGTGAGTTCACGGCGCGCGACGTACAGGGCCTTGCCAATGCCCTGCCCGCGGCGCTCGGGATCGGTCATCACCTCCGCGCCATACAAGGTGCGGCCAGCCGCGGGATCGTGATTGGTGAAGTAGCCATCGGCCGTGAAGTCGCGCCAGCTCGACGTGATGTCGTAGTCCTCCCACAGGACGATGAGGCTGGCGGCCATGCCGACGACGGCACCGGTGTCCAAGCACACGGCCACGAACTGTCCCTCGGGGAATACCGCGAGGTGCGACTCCAACTGCCGTTCACTCCACGGCACGCTGCCCACGTAGACGTGACGCGTCAAGTCGATGATGCCGGCAAAATGCTCCGGCTGCGTGTTCACCACCTCGACGTTCGTCTCATCACTCACAGGGCCACCATTTCGAGATCGGCAATGACCTTGGCGGTCGACTGGCTGTCGCGCAGCGGCAGCACGGTACCGCTCTCGCGCCCCTCGGCCAGCAGCGACATGTCGAGTTCGGCAATCACCATGCTCTCCACGTTCGGGACACCTTCCGCATGAATCCCGTCCCGGGCAAAGGCAAAGTCGCTTGGTGTCATGATGGCCCCCTGGCCGTAATTGAGTGAGATGGCCGGCACCATGGGAATGGATCCCACCGTGCACGCCTGTACCACGTAGAGCTGGTTTTCGATGGCGCGCGCCTGCGCGCAGTATCTGACGCG
>CAZZGM010000604.1:0-1900 GCA_964653955.1 uncultured Bifidobacteriaceae bacterium
TTCACGTACTTCAGACCGCGCGGGCACGAGTCGCTGGCGTTGGCAAAACGCGACAGCACGCCGCGCATGTCGGGCAGCGGACGCGCGTTGGCACCAGGGCCGGGCACGGGGATGCTGCGGCCGGGCCGCGGATACATGAACAGGCCGACGGAACCGCCGGCGGCCGTGGCGCCCGTCTGGTCGATCCAGGCCGGCGCCGGGTTGTTGCCGCAGTGCTGGAACATCACGTCGATGATGTAGACCTGCGTGCTGTACTGCGAGTTGCCGGCACCATAGTGGTAGTCGATGACGTCCTGCGACGGGTCGTTGGGGTTGCCGCGCTTGCCGTTATAGCCCCAACGCAAATCCTTCGTGCGCAGGCGATCCACGAGCTTGTCGAGCCACACCCAGCCACGTTCGCCGAGCCGGTCCTGGCACGAGTTCATCCAGTCGTTGAAGTTGCGGTTGTACTCGTCGGCCACCAGACCGCTTTCGTTGGGAAGTGGCAGACGTGTGCCCGGCGCCGGATCAGGCGTGCGGAAGCCGACGGTCACAAACCCGGTGGGCTGCGGCGTCACGAACTCGGCCGCCACCGACCAGGGACCGAACGCGGTGTCCTCACGGGCGCGCACGCGCCACGTGTGAGGCGCGTCGTCGGCCAGCGCCGCGCTGACGACGTGCGTGGCTCCCGCGGCCGTGGCTGTATAGACCACTTCGCCGCCGGATGACACTTCCACTTCGTAGGTTGGTTCGACACCATCGACATAGATGCCGGTGGCCGGCGTCCACGACAGCGTCGGACGCGCCGAGTCGGCGCGCGCACCGCCCATCGGGGCCACGGGTACGGGCGCGTTCACCTTCAGCGTGGAGCCGTCCGCGGCCGCGGCACGATTCCCGCCGAGCGCGGCAGAGGGAGAGGTCGGAGACTGCGGCGTGCTGCTGCACGCGGCAAGGGTGAGCGCAGCGGCCAGCGACAGGCTCGCCACGACGGACTGGTTCATCATCGGGTCAGGCTCCAGAGCGGCCGCAGCGATAGCCCGGCCAGCGCACTATTGTCAGAGATGGTCGAGCTGGGGCCTATTTTTATCTGAGAAAAAAAACGGGCCGGGCCTCCCGAAGGAAGCGCCGGCCCGCAGATGTCCGAGGTGTCCCGTTACCGGTCGATTGGATTCGGCACCGGGCGCCAGTTGTTGCCGGCGCGGCGCGATGGCACGCGCGCCCAGTTCACGTAGGCTCCCGGAGCACCGGCACCACCAACCGTGTCCCAGCCTTCCCAGTTCGAGTCGTTGGGACCATGGCGGAATGCCACGATGTCTTCGCCGTAGCCTTCGCCACTCAGGCCGCCACAGCGGTTCCACGTGCACTGCTGCTCACCCGGGTTCTTGCTGATCAGGCCCCAGCGCTGGTCGCCGGTGGCGAGCGCGGCGGCCAGGTGACGGACGAAGCGGTGGCAGGCCACGTGGTTGCCGCCGACGCAGCGTCCCCATTCAGGAGACACGCGGGCGATCTCGGCGGCGCACCGGCTGCGGTCACCGGTCGGGTTCGGTACGGCTCCGCACGACGCCGGTACGGCAAAGGGCAGCGCCGAGGTAATGGCCACGACCCGCGCGGGCGTGACGAACGTGTTCGACTCGGACCAGGGACCGAAGGCGGTGTCCTGCCGCGCACGCACCCGCCATGTGTAGGTGGTGTCGAACTGGGCATCGACGGTCACGTCGTGGCTAGTACCAGCGACGACGACGGAGTAGACCGCCGTGCCACCCATCGAAACTTCCACTTCGTATGTCGGTGTGGCGGCGACATACGTGCCCTCGGATGCTGTCCACGACAGGGAGGGCCTGACGGTCTGAGTGCGGGCGCCGCCAATGGGGGCAATGAGCGCCGGGGCCGCCACCTTCAGCGCCGACCCGTCGGCGGCGGC
>CAZZGM010000605.1:0-1894 GCA_964653955.1 uncultured Bifidobacteriaceae bacterium
TCCCTGTCGGGCTCGGGAATGCGGCCGAGCGCCGTGCCGTCACCGTACTGCCGATTGGCGTACTCGTAGATGTAGTCGCCGAGATGCAGGACCGCATCGAGATCCGCCCGGCCGGCGAGGGCCGAATACACGTTGAAGTAGCCGAACGGATAGTTCGAGCAGGAAACCACGCCAAGCCTGATACGCGCCACGCCGGCCGAGGGCAGCGTGCGCGTCCGTCCGACGGGCGACTGCGCGCCGGCCGCCTCGAACCGGTAGTAGTAGGTGGTGCCCGGCTCGAGGCCGGTGACATCCACCTTCACCGTGAAGTCCCGGGCGGCACCGGTCGGCCCCTCGCCTCGTGCCACGACCTGCGAGAGCTTCGGGTCCGACGCCAGCACCCACCGTACCTGTACGGACGAAACATCCGGCACCGTCACGCGCGTCCACAACATGACGCGGTCCGCCAGCGGATCGCCGCTCGCCACACCATGGCGGAACACCGCGTCCCGCGCGGGCGTCTGCGCGTGCAGGGTGCGGACGATGGGCACCGTGCCGATGGCCGCGGCGGTGGTGTTCAGGAAGTGCCGGCGGGAGAGGTGACGCGACATGCGGCGAGTCTAGCGCCGCACCGTAACAGCCGTGCGTCACCCGGCGTGCACCTGACGAACGGCGCTCCGTCCGCACGTGCCTGGCTGAAAGCCGCAACCGCGCGGGACCGCGCCCGGCACCCTGGGTGCTGCGCTCAGAGCAGCCGGCGCAGTCCCTGCTCGAGGTCCAGCAGCGCCCGCTTGGTGGGCAAACCGCCGCCAAAACCCGTCAGCGAGCCGTTGGCGCCAATCACGCGATGGCAGGGAATGATGATCGCGATGGGGTTGGCGCCGTTGGCCGCCCCGACCGCCCGGACGGCAGCCGGGGATCCGATGTGGCGCGCCAATTCTCCGTAGCTGGTGGTTTCGCCGTAGGGGATGTCCTGGAGTGCCCGCCACACCCGTGTCTGGAAGGGCGTGCCCGACGGCACCACCGGCGTCTCGAAGCGCCGCAGCCGGCCCGCAAAGTACGCCTCCAGCGCCGCCGCCACCCCATCCAGCACACCACCATCATCCGGGCTCCAGGCCGGGTCGGGACGGGGACGCCCGTCCCGGACGAACGACAGCACGTGCAGTGCGTCAGCCGTGCCCGCCAGAAGCAGCCGCCCGATGGGGCTCGGTACCACCCGGTAGCGCAGGCTGGGGGTTGTGTCCACGATGGTCGATCATAAGATGTTCAGCTGGTGGCTGCACCCGCGTCCGAATTTCCCCTTCCGCTCGACGCCTATCTCGACCCGGCCGGCGCTTCGCTTCTCGACGTGCTGACGTCGCGCATGTGGCAGCAGCCCATCAACGCGGCGGCAACGGCCATTTTCGCGCTGGCGGTCGTACACACGTTTTGCGCCGGCCGCTTTCGCCGCGCCGCCCACGACGCGCAGCACGCGTTCGACGAAGCCTGCCAAGCCAGGGGTGAACGGTCGAGGCCGAGTTTCAAGGCCGGGGTCCTGCATTTTCTGGGCGAGGTCGAGGTCGTCTTCGGCTTGTGGGTGCTGGCGCTGCTGGTGGCCATTGCCGCCGCCTTCGACTGGCACACGGCCGAGGCCTACCTCACCGAAACGGTGACCTTCACCGAGCCGATGTTCGTGGTGGTAATCATGGCCATGGCGGCCAGCCGCCCCGTGGTCATCTTCGCCCGCCAGGTACTCCAGCGCATTGCCGCGGTTGGCGGCTCGTCGCCCGCCGCCTGGTGGTTCACCATCCTGACCATCGGCCCGCTGCTCGGCTCGTTCATCACCGAACCGGCGGCCATGACCATTTCGGCGCTGCTGCTCGCCCGTCAGTTTTACGCGCTGCAGCCGTCACGCCGCCTGCGCTATGCCACGCTC
>CAZZGM010000606.1:0-1883 GCA_964653955.1 uncultured Bifidobacteriaceae bacterium
GCCATCGATCCCGGCCTGCTGCCATACGTTGGCGCGGCGCTCTTTCTCGAAGCACACCAGCAACAACTCTCGCGCTACCGGCCCATCGACGAAGCCACGCCGCTTCGCCGGTTCGGCCTGCTGTCTCCCGCGTTGTGTCTGCAGGTGCTGCTGCCGCTGTGGCTGGTCCTGCTTACCTACGCGGCGGTCGCCGGCGAGCGCGAGCGCGGCACCGCACGGCTTCTGCTGGCCGCTGGTGTCGGCCGCGGTTCACTGGCACTTGGCAAGGTCATGGGCGTGGCGGTGCCCGTGATGCTGGTGCTGATCGTGCCTGCGGTGGTGGGGAGTGTCCTGCTGGTCTGGCTGGCGGGTGGCGGGCTGGATGCCGGCGTGGCGGCCCGGGCGGCGTGGATGGCGGCGGCCTATCTGGCGTACGCGGGGACGTGGATTGGTTTTGGGCTGGCGGTGTCGGCCCTGGCCAGTTCGTCGCGACAGGCGCTGGCATGGCTGCTTGGCGCGTGGCTGCTGTGTTGCGTGGTGGCACCGCCTGCGGTGATGGCCATGGCGGCCGCGACGGTCCCTACACCGTCGACGACGGCGTTTCAGACATCCATCGATGCCGATCGCGAAGCACGCCCGGCGTGGGATGTGCGCGTTGAAGCGGCAACGGAACGGTTCCTTGCCGGCGAAGAACTGCCGCCGGCGTCGAATCCGGAAGTCGTCGCGCTGATTGAAACCGAAGAAGACGAGACGGCCATTTTCAACCGTCACTTCGAGCGGCTGGCGCAAACGCACGCCCGGCAGAGCGGCGTCTATCAGTGGGCGAGCTTTCTGTCGCCGATGCTGGCCATTCAGTCGGCATCCATGGGCATGGCGGCGACGGACTACGCGCATACGCGGCACTTCCAGGAGGCCGCCGCCGATTACCGGACACGACTGTTGACGGCGCTCAATGGCGAGCTTGCGGCATTCGACAGTTGGAAGACGTTCAGCACGAGTGGCAGCCGCGATCTGTGGGCGCGCGTGCCGGAGTTCGACTACGACACGCCGCCGGCGTCGTGGGCCGTGGCCGGGCAGCGTGTGAGTCTGTCGGCGCTGGCGGCGTGGCTGGCGGCAGCCGTCTGTGCGGCGGTGTTCGGCCTCACGAGGACGACCGCGCCGTGACATCGGCGGTGCGGACGCTGGCCGCGCACGAGTGGCGTCTGATGTGGCGCGACGGCACGGCCGTGATGCTGACGCTGGTGCTGTCGGCGGCGCTCGTGTCGGCATCGGTGGCTGGTCTGATGCGGGTGCGTGCGACTCGCGCCGATGTGGATGCCGCGGCGGCGCGTGAGCAAGCCTCGCGCGTGGAGATTGGCGAGGCCGCCCGCGGCGGTGCTGACCTTGACGCCGCCGGTGTGCCGCCGTGGGGCGTGCGTCACCCGGACTTCGTGGCCAACGACCGCGGCACATATGCCGCCGTGCCGTCCGCGCCGTTGCTGGCGCTGGCCGCCGGGCAGACGGATCTCCATCCCACGGCCTGGAAGATCACCGCGTCGCGGCAGGAAGGCGCACTTGCCGGTGCATCGCTTGCGCATCCGCTGATGCTGGCCACGGGTGCCTTCGACGTGTTGTTCGTGCTCGTCTATCTCCTGCCCATCGTCGCTGCGGCGGCCATGTTCGATCTCGTGACCGGCGAACGTGAACGCCGAACGCTGCCGCTGCTGCTGGCGCAGGGGGTGCCGGTGCGGACGCTGGTGCTGGCGCGTCTGCTGCCGCGTGCCGGCCTCGTGTTGGGTCCGGCGCTGGCGTTGCCGCTGGCGGCGGTGTTTGTCACTGGTGACATGCCCGACATGGCCAGACTCGGCCTATGGCTGGTGGCCACGGTCGCGTACGGCGTGTTCTGGTTGGGGCTCTCCGTTCTG
>CAZZGM010000607.1:0-1882 GCA_964653955.1 uncultured Bifidobacteriaceae bacterium
GCTGGCACTCGGCGCCACGCGGTCCGGTGTGCTGTGGCTATTCCTGTCCGGAAGCACCCGGCTCGTCGTCGCCGGCATTGTCATCGGCCTCGTCATGGCAGCGGGCCTGTCGCGATTCCTCGAGGGGCTGCTCTTTGGCGTGAACCCACTGGAACCGGCAGCCTTCGCCATCGCCGGTACGCTGGTCCTCGCCGCGGCATTGCTGGCGGCACTGGTCCCGGCGCGACGGGCCGCCAGCGTCGATCCGTTGCTGACACTGCGAGCGGAATAAGCAGGGAGCGTTCACATGTCGCGCATTCGTTCATGGCTTCGATCCCTGTTCCGGCGTTCGACTCTCGAGCGCGAGATGGAGCAGGAGTGGCGGTTCCACGTCGAGTCACGCGTGGCAGACCTCGTTGACGCCGGTCTCTCACAGGCACAGGCAGAACGGCAGGCGCGAGCCGAGTTCGGCGCAACCATCAAATGGCAGGAAGAAAGCCGTGAGGCCCGCGGCTTGACGTGGCTGGATGATTTGCGTACCGACACGACCTACGCGTTGCGCCAGATGGTGAGGGCGCCCGGCTTCACGCTGACGGTGGTGATGACGCTGGCGCTCGGTATTGGTGCGAACACCGCCGTCTTCAGTGTCATCAACGGCGTGCTGCTGCGGCCACTTCCGTTCCCGGACGCGGATCGTCTCGTGCGCGTGGTTGGCGCGCCGGCGTCCCCACCGCAGGGCCCCGCTGGCGTCAGCCTGCCCGAGATGCTCGAGCTGCGGGAGCGAGCGCGCAGCCTGTCCCACATCGGCCTCTATGCCGCGTCGGCGATGACCATGACCACGCCGGACGTGGCCGTGAGGCTGGACGGCCTCCGTATTTCGCCGACGCTGCTGGCGTTGCTTGCTCCGCGTCCGGCCCTTGGCAGAACGTTCAGTCAGGCCGAGGAGTCCGCGGGTGCTGACGCCGTGGTCGTCTTGAGTCACGCGACCTGGCAGCAGTACTTCGGCGGTCTCGACGATGCGATCGGACGAACGATCCAACTCGAAGGTCGTGACCACACCGTTGTCGGAGTCCTGGACCGCACGTTCAGATTCCCGGACGCGCATACGCAGTTCTACGTCCCCTTTGCGCTTGGCGGCCCCGGGCCGCAGCCGGGGTTCGTCCCGTTCGTCGCGCGGCTCTCGGACGGTTGGTCGCCCGAAGGGGCGGTTGACGAGATCACCGCGATCCTGGGGCCGGCGCCTCCGGTCCCGCCGCCTCCGCCTCCACCACCAGGATCTCCGAGCGCGCGGCCTGCAGCTCCTGGTCCGCCGCCGGGCGCAGCGGACGTCGCGTCCGCTCCTGCTCTCGAACGGCGTCTTCGTCTCGTGCTACTGCACGAAGAGATTGTCGGT
The DNA here is from genome assembly GCA_964653955.1 of uncultured Bifidobacteriaceae bacterium. Lineage (GTDB taxonomy): Bacteria > Acidobacteriota > Vicinamibacteria > Vicinamibacterales > UBA2999 > VFZN01. The sequence continues at coordinate 1,373 of CAZZGM010000607.1, forward strand.
CCGGTTCGGCCCGCGCTTCACGTCCTGGCCCTGGCCGTCGGTATCGTGCTGCTGATCGCGTGCGTCAACGTCGCGAACCTTCTGCTCGCCCGCTCGACGGCGCGACGCCACGAGATGGCTGTGCGCGCCACGCTCGGTGCCGGTCGCGGCCGGCTGGCGCGCCAGTTGATCACCGAAGGCGTGCTGGCCCTGATCGCCTCTGATGCGCTCGTCGTCACCCTGCTCGGAGTTGCGGCCGGCCTCGTGGGCGGCGTGCTGCTGTCGAGCGCGCTGGCGGGTCTGCTGTTCGGGATCGGTTCGCTGGACGCGCTCAGTTTTGCCGGCGCGGCGGGCCTCGTTGCCGTGGTCGCGACGCTGGCCGCGCTCGTACCCGCCAGGCGCGCGGCCGCGGTGGATCCGGCTATTACCCTGCGCTGTGAATGAAAGAACCAACGATGGAACGCAAAGCCGCAACGACCACCGAACTGCTGCAGGGCACACTCGACCTGCTCATCCTGAAGGCCATCTCGC
>CAZZGM010000608.1:0-1874 GCA_964653955.1 uncultured Bifidobacteriaceae bacterium
CCGCGCTGCATGCCGTCGGTGGGCTTCATGGCCACCGCGCGAACGCGGTTTTCGCCCAGGTGCTGCTGCACCTCGACGACTACGTCAATGGCATCGCCGCCAGACTGGCCGTCGGAGACGATACGCAGAGCGTTGTAGATGGCCGGCAGCTGCCCGCCCTCGAACTCCACGTCCACGACGGGACCAATGACCTGGATGACCTTGCCGACGTTCTGCTCTGTCGCTGTGCTCATATCTTTCGCTCTCTGCGTTGGCCTCGCGGCGCCGGAGCCATCCGGAGACCAGACAATCCACTAGACCGACTGCGCACCTGCCACGATCTCGATAATCTCGCGCGTGATGGCCGCCTGCCGCACCTTGTTCATGTAGAGCGTCAGGCGGTCGACCATGTCCTTCGCGTTCCGCGTGGCGGCGTCCATGGCCGTCATGCGCGCCGCATGTTCGGCGGCCGACGACTCGAGCAGCGCCCGCATCACCTGCACGCTCACGTGGTACGGCAGCAGCGTGTTCAGCAGTTCGGCGGGCGACGGCTCGAACAGGTAGTCCACCGCGTCAATGGCCGGCGACTGCTCTTCGAGTTTCGGGATGGGCAGCAGCCGCTCGACGACGACCCGCTGCGACATGATGGAGCGGAACTCGTTGTACACCAGGTACACCGAACTCACGTCCGGCCCGAGAAACTCGTCGATGCATGTCTTGGCGATGGCCTGGGCGTGCGACCACTGCACGTTCTGGAAGAGGCCGGCTTCTTCGTATTTCACGTCGAAGCCGCGGCGCATGAAGAAGTCGCGGCCCTTGCGGCCGACCAGTGCCAGCGCCACCTCGCGGTCCGCCGACGTGCCGCCGTCGGCCCGATGATCGACGAGGAACTGCGACGCGCCCTTGATGACGTTGGTGTTGAAGCCGCCGCACAGCCCGCGGTCGGCGGTAATCACCACGAGCAGCGTTCGCGCCGGTGTCGGATCGGGGTTGAGCAGCGGGTGCGCGGACGGATCGACCTTGGTTGCGAGGTTGTTGAACACCCGCAGCATCTCCTGCGCGTAGGGGCGGCTGCTCACAATCCGCTCCTGCGCGCGGCGCAGCTTCGACGAGGAGACCATTTTCATGGCCTTCGTGATCTGCTGCGTCGATTTGGTCGCGCGGACGCGGCGGCGGATGTCAATCAGGGACGGCATGGCCTTCTGTCCTGTCTTCGGCCTACGCCCGCGCGGCCGCGGCGAACTGCTCGCTGAACTCCTTCAGCGCCGCGTTCAGCTGGCCCTTGATGGTGTCGTCCAGCGTCTTCTTGTCGCGGATGGCCGCGAGCAGCGTGCTGAAGCGTGACGTCATGAAACGGTGCAGTTCCTCTTCGGCGCGGCGCACGTCGGTCACCGCCACGTTGTCGAAGTAGCCGTTGGTGCCGGCGTAAATCACCACCACCTGCTGCTCCACCGGCAGTGGCTGGTACTGCGGCTGCTTGAGGATTTCGACGAGACGCGCGCCGCGATTGAGCTGCTGCTGCGTCGCCTTGTCGAGGTCGCTGCTGCCGAACTGCGCGAACGCCGCCAGCTCGCGGTACTGCGCGAGGTCGAGACGCAGCGTGCCGGCCACCTGGCGCATCGCCTTGATCTGCGCCGAACCGCCGACGCGCGACACCGAGTTGCCGACGTTGATGGCCGGACGCACGCCCTGGTTGAACAGGTCGGCTTCCAGGAAGATCTGCCCGTCGGTGATCGAGATGACGTTCGTCGGAATGTAGGCCGACAGGTCGCCGGCCTGCGTTTCGATGATCGGCAGCGCGGTGAGCGAACCACCACCGTGCGCGTCGTTCATCTTGGCCGCACGTTCGAGCAGGCGCGAGTGCAAATAGAAGACGTCGCCGGGATACGCTTCGC
>CAZZGM010000609.1:0-642 GCA_964653955.1 uncultured Bifidobacteriaceae bacterium
CTGAAATGGAGTGAACCGGCCTATCTCACCGAAGCGACGGGCAGCGGCACCACCGTCCGGCTCGGCCGGCCGAAGTCGCCCGAAGGCGTGGGCGCGGTGCTGTTCCATTGCCGCACCACCCTTGTCGAGACGTTCCGCGCGCGGTTTCCCGAGGCGTTCGTCTATCAGGGCAACAGGGCGATTCTGCTCGATCCGGACGCTCCGCTGCCTGCGGAGCCGCTATCGACCTGTCTCGCGATGGCACTCACCTACCACCGCCGGCGGACCGGCGGGGACTGAAGCGGACGCGCAGCCGAGACAAGCACGCCGGGGTATGCGGGACGATTTTCGAGACTGGCTCATGCAGGCAGCCCCGAGCGTTGTCGAGGGGCTCAGGGCATGCTCCCTGACACTGGCTTGCCATGAGCGAGCTTTCCGCTCACCGTCAGGCGAGCCGAAGGCGAGGTGCACGGGACGATTTTGCAGCTGGTGGGAGTCCACCTTCGCTCCTGCGGAGCTACGGCGGACAGCCTTCGCGTAAGCTCGCCCGCCGCGGCCTGCCAGCCGAAGCCGCGAGCGCAGCAAGCGTTTGGCTGCCCTTCCCGAGAGAAGGGTAACAGTCCATGCCGGAGACATGGGTGACACTTTGCCCCCGAGGAGGGG
>CAZZGM010000609.1:652-1872 GCA_964653955.1 uncultured Bifidobacteriaceae bacterium
GGAGGGGGCATGCCCTGGAAGGAGTGTCACGTGGAGGACGAGCGTCTCCGATTCGTCGCCCGCCTGCTCGACGGCGAGAAGATGGCGCGCCTGTGCGCCGAGTTCGGGATCTCCCGTAAGACGGGCTACAAGATCTTCGACCGCTATAAGGACGTCGGTCTCCAGGGCCTGACCGACCGGAGCCGCCGGCCCTACCGCCACGCCAATCAGCTGCCGCTGGTGCTCGAAACGACGATCGTCCGGTTGAAGCGGGAGTATCCGCATTGGGGCGCCCCGAAGATTCGGGAGCGGCTGCGGCGGCGGTGCCCCGACGTGCAGTGCCCCGCGATCAGCACGGTCCATGCGGTGCTCGACCGCCATGGCCTGGTGACGCGCCGGAAACGCCGCCGGCATCGCGCCGAGGGCCCCCCCCTGTCGCAGGCCACGCAACCCAATGACCTGTGGTGCGCCGACTACAAGGGGGAGTTCATGCTCGCGGACCGGCGCTACTGCTACCCGCTCACCGTCACCGACTTTGCCACCCGCTACCTGATCACCTGCGAGGCGCTCGCTACCACCCAGGCCATGTACGCCTTCAGCGTGTTCGAACGGACCTTTCAGGCCTTCGGCCTGCCGCGAGCGATCCGCACCGACAACGGACTGCCGTTTGCCAGTGGGCAGGCGCTCTACGGCTTGAGCAAGCTGTCGGTGTGGTGGCTCCGTCTCGGCATTCAGCTCGAACGTATCCGGCCCGGCCACCCCGAGCAGAACGGCCGGCACGAGCGCATGCATCTCACGCTCAAGCGCGAAGCGACCAAGCCCGCCGCCGCCAATGCCCTCCAGCAACAGGCGCGCTTCGACGACTTCCTGGCCCTCTTCAACCAAGAGCGGCCGCACCAAGCGCTCGACATGCGCGTGCCGGCCGACCTCTACCGGCCGTCCCCGCGCCCCTATGTCGGCCTGACGCCGCTCGCCTACCCGCTCCATGACTGGACGGGCACCGTCACGCACTGCGGTCGCATCTGCTACAAGAGCCGCAAGGTCAATCTGAGCCAGGTGTTTGCCGGGCAGGAGGTGGGGGTGAAGCCGGTCGACGACCAGCTCTGGCTCGTCACCTTCATGGACTACGATCTCGGCTACTTCGACGACGAGACATGCCGCCTCGAGCCGATCGCCAACCCCTTCGGCCCGAAAGTGTTACCCATGTCTCCGGAATAATCCGTCACCCATGTGACCGGAAT
>CAZZGM010000610.1:0-1868 GCA_964653955.1 uncultured Bifidobacteriaceae bacterium
CCGTCACACGGCCGATTTCGGCGTCCACCTTTTCGGCGGGAATTTCAACGACCAGGTCCTTGCGGGTTTCGCTGACGTCTACCAGTTCGATCTTCATGCGTGTCTGAGATTGGGATGAGGCCGGCTGCTGTGATCTTGGATGTCGGGGTGAGCGTGGTGGTCCGCCTTCGCCAAGGCTACGGCGGACAGCCTTCACCTGGCTGGCTTGCCAGCCATCGCGCTTCGTGTCTGGCTGCCTTCACGTGCCTTGCCAACGTACCGCTTCGTGCAGCTAGCTATTCGCGTGGCTTGCCAGCCGTAGTGCTCCTGAAACCGGCAAGGAGCGCGAAGGCTGGTGCGAAAGGGGGGAGTCGAACCCCCACAGCCTTGCGGCTACCGGATCCTAAGTCCGGCGCGTCTGCCAGTTCCGCCACTTTCGCAGGTGCGGGCTGGAGCTGTTACCTAATCCCGTCAGCGTAGCACGGTTCGGTCCGCCTCGTCTTCGTCGTCGGAGGACCCCAATACGTTGCGGTCACCACCCTCGCGTGCTACCATCCGTTCCCGTCTCATGGCTTCTCTGAGTGCTGCCCTCGAACGGTATTTCGGCATCTTCGTCGCCGAACATGACGACTCCGGCGCCCGGACCCTGGTGCCGCATGCCGCCGCGCCAGCCACCGTCCCGTGTCCCAATACCGGCCGGCCGCTGCGCGTGGCCACGGTGGACGGCCGCGCCCGCGCCATTTGCCCGTCGTGCGCGTCGCCGGGGGCAGGCGGTTACGTCTCGTTCGTTGGTGACCTGCGGCTTGCCTACGCCTGTCCCTCGTGCGAGCAGTTCGTCTGGCTGCCCGGCGCCTAGTGGACTGTCTGGCCGCTTCCTGAAGGGGCCGTTCCTTCGGAACGGGCCGGCAACCGGCGTTGAGCGCCGATGATGGCACTCGAGTTTTCGTTGAGACGCTCCACTGGAGGCGCGATTGTGGTGTCCGGCCTGCCGCCGCCCCTCAAGTGGGCCGGAGGCAAACGCTGGCAGGTGGCGCACCTGCTGCCCCTCTGGGCTCCGCACGCGCATCGCCGGCTGGTAGAGCCGTTCTGCGGCGGACTGGCCGTGGCCCTGGGGCTGCAGCCCAGGCGTGCGCTGCTGAACGACGCCAATCCCCACCTCATCAACTTCTACGCCTGGATCGGGAAAGGGCTGCGCATTCGCCTCGCGGCCGACAATGACGAGGCCGTGTTCTATCGTCATCGTGAGCGGTTCAACGAGCTGCTGCGCAGCGGCCGGGCGCACACGCGTGAGGCGGCGGCGCTGTTCTATTACCTGAATCGCACCGGCTACAACGGGCTGTGCCGGTTCAACAGCCGCGGCGAGTTCAACGTGCCGTTCGGCCGCTATCGGACCATCAGGTACGCGCAGACGTTTGCGCCGTATCGTGAGACCTTCGCCGGCTGGACGTTCACGGCGGGCGACGTCGAAGACATGACGATCGAGCCCGGCGACTTCGTCTATGCCGATCCGCCCTACGACGTGCCGTTCACGGCCTATAGCGCCGGTGGGTTTTCGTGGGCCGATCAGGAGCGCACCGCGCGGCTGCTGGCACGCCATCCCGGGCCGGTGGTGCTGGTGAATCAGGCTACCGGGCGCATCCGCGAACTGTACGCATCGCTCGGTTACACCCTGGAACTGCTCGAGGCCCCCCGCCGCATCAGCTGCGACGGCAACCGCACGCCCGTGATGGAAGTGCTGGCAACCCGTAACCTCCGCGTGGATGTTCCGGCGTCGTCGAGGCCGCACCCCGTTGCCCGGCCGGTGTCGAGGCGCCGGGGGGGCGGCTGACGATGCGTCCACGTGACTTCGAAGCGTTCGGTCTGTTCGTCCGGGAGCAGGTGCTGGACGA
>CAZZGM010000611.1:0-1867 GCA_964653955.1 uncultured Bifidobacteriaceae bacterium
TGGCCTGATCGATGTCCGCGTCGGTGGGCTGCGGCTTCTGCGTCAGCAGCGAGGCGGCGGACATGATCTGGCCCGCCTGGCAGTAGCCGCACTGCGGGACGTCGATTTCCAGCCAGGCACGCTGCACGGGGTGCGAGCCGTCCTGCGACAGGCCCTCGATGGTGGTGATGGGGGCTTTTACCGCCGACACGCGTGTCTGGCACGACCGGACGGGTTTGCCGTCGACGTGGACCGTGCAGGCACCGCAGGCGCCAATGCCGCAGCCGAACTTCGTACCCTTGAGGTTGGCGACGTCGCGCAGCACCCAGAGGAGCGGCATGTCGCCGGGCACGTCGACCGTGGTCGACTTCCCGTTGATGGTGAGAACAAAAGCCATATGTTCTACTCTACTTCGTCATGGCCATGACTATTGACCGCGTCGAGTCGGGTTCAAAGGGAAGTTTCACCGCGACGGACGAGGGCCGGACGCTGGGCGAGATCACCTACTCGCGCGCCGGCGACGCGCTGGTGATTCTCGATCACACGGACGTGTCGGCGGAGGCGCGCGGCACCGGCCTCGGCCGCCAGCTGGTGGATGCCGCCGTGGCCTGGGCGCGGGAAACGGGCACGCGCATCATGCCGCTGTGCCCGTACGCACGGTCGGTGTTCGAGAAGGACGAAAGCCTGGCAGACGTCTGGCACCGGTAGTCGGCGCCTCAGGAATCTGCCGGACTGTCCACCAGCAGCGGGTTCGGCGGCAGGCGGCACTCTCAGTCCTGGGCGGCGGCTTCGGCATCTTCGATCCTGCGACGTGACGGTAGTGCGTCGACAACGTAACGCACGCGAAACACAAATGTGACTGTCGTGTAACGTCGTCTGGCGACACTGCCGGAGTGCGACGTGCGTTGACCCTCCGCCGCGGTGCGGCGACGACTCTGATGGCGCTGCTGTGCGTGTGTGCGGGTGCGGTACCTGCTGCTGCGCAGAACGACGTGCTGCTGAAGCTCATTGGCATCCTCCGGGATCGCGGCTCCATTACCGCCGAGGAGTACGAGGAACTGAGGCAGGCCGCTGAGTCGGAGGCGGTGGCCGAGGCGCCGACGCCGCTACTGGTACCGTTGTCACCGCCGCTCGCAAGCGCGTCCGCGGGCAACGGCAATGCCTCTCCCACGGCCGCTGTCGATTCCGGTGCCGCGGACAACACGGTGACTGCTCCTGTGCCCGCGTCCGAGTCGCAGGCCGCCCGCCAGGAGTCCGACGTGGCGCGCACGGCGTCACCCGCCCGGTGGTACGACCGGCTCGGCCTGCGCGGATATACGCAGTTCCGCTACACACGAGCGGAGGAGGCAGCCGGTGGCCCTCGCGTCGACGTTCCTGCCGACCGATCGGTCAGTCCCAGCGAAACGTTCGGGATCCGCCGTGGCCGCTTCATTCTGAGCGGCGACCTGAGCGATCGCGTGTTCCTGTACGCGCAGCCCGACGTCAGCGCCTCGAACGGTGCGGCGGACTTCTCGCTGCAGATGCGCGATCTCTATGCGGACATCGCGCTCGACGCGTCGAAGGCGTTTCGCGTGCGGGTGGGGCAGTCGAAGGTGCCATTTGGCTGGGTCAACATGCAGTCGAGCCAGAATCGCGGACCGGTCGAGCGGCCCGACGCGTTGAACAGTGCCGTCGAAGGCGAGCGCGACCTGGGCGCCTATCTCATGTGGGCCTCGCCCGAGGCCCGCCGCCGCTTCCGGGATCTCGTGGCGCAGGGACTCAAGGGCTCCGGCGATTACGGCGTGGCCACGGTGGGCGCGTATGCCGGACAGGGCCTCAACCGCAGCGATCAGAACGGCAGCCCGCACTGGGTGGCGCGCGCGGCCTATCCGTTCAAGCTGTCGAGCGG
>CAZZGM010000612.1:0-1860 GCA_964653955.1 uncultured Bifidobacteriaceae bacterium
TTCAGGCGGGCGAGAAACGCGTGCGTCTTGAGACGCGCCGGCACACCGGTGGCGTCGGTCTCGCTCGACGGACGCAGGAACGCGTCCATCATGATCAGGTCGTACCGTTCGGCGGTGGATTCGATAAACACCACTGCATCGGTGGTGTGCACGCGAACGTTGCCACCGGCACGCACACCGAAGTACTCATCCGCGATCCGGACGACAGCGGGGTCGATTTCGATGGCGTCGATGGACACGTGCGGCTCGTGGTGTGTCAGGAACCGCACCATCGCACCGCCACCCAGACCGACGATGAGCACACGACGCGGGTGCGGCTGGTAGAGATAGCTGGCAAACATGCCGCGGGCATACGGCGAGAGCAGCGTCTGCGGCGCGGTCAGATCGACGCGGGTTTGCACCGCCTCCCGGCCGTTGTCGCGCACGAACGTCATCGTGCGGACGTCACCGTCACGACGGACACGGATGCGGGAGAACGCCGACACTTCTTCGTGTTCCAGCTGTCCGGCCGTGCCAGCCGACAACATCGACCAGGCGACCAGGGCAACAGCCGAGGCAAGCAGTGCCACGCCGAGCAGAGCGGGAACGGCAACGCTCCGCGCACGCGGCTGTTCCCGGCGTGATTCGTCGCCCGCGGTGCTCATCCACGCTCATTGTGGCAGACTCGCGCGTGCCAGGCACGTGCCCGCTCGTGTGATCGACGAGTGAGTGAGACCGGTTCGCGGCGCCAGGCCCGGCCGGCGGCTCGACGCGTTCCCGAAGCCGAAACGCTACCTGCGGGCACGGCGCCGAGCCCGGGTTGGATGAGCTCGTGTGCGGTGCTGCCTGGTGCTCACGTAGCGGTGCGCGCCGGCAACCAGGCCGCGAAGCGCATCCGGATGCACGCGCGTGAGCCGGACCAGCACGCACGGATAGCCGACGTAGTGATCCTTCAGGTAGTAGACATCCGGATCGTCTTCGATGAGCAGGTCACGGTCGGCGATGTCCATCATGACCACCAGCGTGTCCGCCTCGGCCGACTTGTGCGAGGCCATGCACGCGAACATCTTCCCGCGCACCTTCAGCGTCGGTTGCCCCCACGTGGTTGTGACCTCCACGTCCGGCAACCTGCGGCCGATCGCCTCGACGTCCTGGAACGTGACGCGGCGTGTCATTGGAAACGGTCTGATTCTACCGCTGGCTCGTCTACCGTACGCGGCCGTACTCGAGTCAGCCGTGCGTCCGGGAACAGCCCGGCGACACCATGCGTTCCACAGGTACTGTGTGGCACAATGGTATCCGCCATGAAGTTCATCGCTTCGGCCGTATTCCTCGGCTGATTCCCGCTTTCGTTGCCGTCCACCGCGTCCAGCGGTGGCTTTACGACAATGCTGCCTCGCCCGGCGTGTACGGGACAGGCAGGTTCGTGCGATGAGAGGACATTCATGGAAGAGAGCACGCCTCAGGCGCGCGGGCTGGAGCCCGTGCACATCGAGCAGTTCATCAGCAACGGATTCGTTCGTGTCGAGCACGCATTCCCGCGTGAGCTGGCAGACGAGGCCCGGGCCATCCTCTGGAGAGCGACCGGGTGCAACCCGGGGGAGCCCGCGACCTGGACGCAGCCCGTCATTCGGCTCGGCATGTTCACCGAGCCGCCATTCATCGAGGCCGCGAACAGTCCACGGCTGCACACCGTGTACGACCAGTTGGTCGGCGATGGACGCTGGCTCCGGCCTGCCGCGGTCGGGACGTTTCCCGTGCGGTTCCCCTCCGCGGTCGCCCCGGGCGACGCGGGATGGCATATCGACGCCAGCTTCGGTACGGCAGCGCCGGATTTCATGCAGTGGCGCGCCAATATCCACTCCAAGGGGCGTGCCCTGC
>CAZZGM010000613.1:0-1856 GCA_964653955.1 uncultured Bifidobacteriaceae bacterium
CGATCAGCCGGTCCGTGGTGTGCCGCGGATGCGGGCTGGCAAAGCGGATGCGCTCGATACCCGGCACGCATCCGCGGCACACCACGGACCGGCTGATCGCCGCCATTCGGGATCTCCCGAAGGTCTGCAAGCACCTGCACCTGCCGGTGCAATCGGGGTCGACACGGGTCCTGAAGCAGATGCGCCGCCGCTATACGCGGGAGGCCTACCTCGAGACCATCCAGAAGATCCGCGAGGCCATCCCGAACATCCAGCTATCGACCGATATGATTGTTGGCTTCCCCGGCGAGACGCCGGCAGACTTCGAGGAAACGTTGTCGCTGACCGAAACGGTTCGCTACCACAGCATGTTCTCCTTCAAGTACTCCGAGCGGCCGAACACGCTGGCATCCAGACGGATGCCCGAGGACGTGGGGGAGGACGAAAAGACACGGCGGATTGTCGCCCTGCAGCAGTTGCAGCGGCGCATCCAATGGGACCTGCACGAGCAGGCGGTCGGGACGACCGTCGACGTGCTGGTGGATCACACCAGCCGCCGGCGGGACTGGGAACTGTCGGGGCGCACCAGCGGCAATACCGTGGTGAACTTCCCGGGCGAGCCCGCGCTCGTCGGGCAGCTCGTCGGCGTCACCATCCGCCGCGCCGGTCCCAACAGCGTGTGGGGTGAACGGGCAATCGAGGCCGGCCATGATTGAAATGAACATCAAGGGACTGATGGTTGACCCCATCACCAACATGCCCATCATCATCCTCCGCGACCCGGCGGGGGAGAAGGTGCTGCCGATCTGGGTCGGTGTCTTCGAGGCCAACGCCATTGCCCTGCAGATCGAAAACATCCAGACGCCGCGTCCGATGACGCACGACCTGCTCCGCAACGTCATCGAGGACCTCCAGGCCACGGTGGAGAAGATCGTGGTGTGCGATCTCAAGGAGAACACCTTCTACGCCCTCATCCACCTCCAGACGCCGGCTGGCGCGGTGGCCATCGATGCCCGGCCGAGCGACGCCATCGCCCTGGCCCTGCGCACCCGCGCGCCCATCCTGGTGGAGGAGAAGGTCATCGACAACGCCAAGAGCGTGGACTTCACCAACGAGAAGCAGGACAGCGACCGCCTCCAGCAGTGGCTCGAGTCGCTGGATCCGGACGACCTGGGGAAATACAAGATGTAAGGCAAAAGGCAAAAGGCAAAAGGCAGAAGGCGGAAGGCAAAGACGGGGCCCTTTTTGTCGGCCGGCCGACAATTCCCCTAACACCATCGATATCAATCACTTAGCCGGCTTAAATTCAGAAAACGCCCGGCCGACGACAGACCTTCCTTGACGCGCGTGCACGAGGCTTCCTACAATGCCGGGAACCCGCACACGCCTGCGCGATGATTCTCGCCATTGCCAATCAGAAAGGTGGCGTCGGTAAGACGACGACAGCCATCAACCTTGCCGCAGCTCTGGCCTTGCGCGGCAAAGCCACGCTGCTGATCGATCTCGACCCCCAGGGAAACAGCAGCATGTCCTACATCGACGTACGTGCTTCCGAGCACAGCATGTACGACGTCTTCACCGATTCCCAGGTGGGGCTGACAGACGTCATTGCCACGACCGCACTGCCGGGGCTCTCCGTGGCGCCGGCGCGTATTGCCCTCGCCAAACTCGAGTCGCGACTCGTTGGTGAGCTGGACGCGCCCTTCAAACTGAAGGACCAGCTCGCGACGGTGCAGGAGGCCTACGAACACGTGGTCATCGACTGTCCGCCGGCCCTGGGCCTGCTGACCGTCAACGCCCTCGTCGCCGCAACCCACCTGCTCATCCCCATCCAGTCGTCCTATTTTGCGCTGGAGGGAACCGACGACCTGCTCGAA
>CAZZGM010000614.1:0-1850 GCA_964653955.1 uncultured Bifidobacteriaceae bacterium
GCCAGGCGCGCAAAGCCATGGACGATGGACCAGGCGGCAATGGAGGCTGTGGCGTCGGCACTGACACAGGCGGCCCCGTCGGCGGAGTCGCCGCGCACCACACGATCGAGAACCAGGAACGCACGTTCGGCGGCGGCCTTGCAGTCCGCGTCGTTGTCGTCGATGAGCGACTTGCGCCACATCAGGTCGAACCGCGCCGGGTTGGCGAGTGCAAAGCGGACGTAGGCCATGCCCTGGGCGCGAATGCGCGTGATCCGGTCGGGGCCAACGTCGGCGGCTTCCAGCGCGTCAGTGAAATCGCGGAACGCGGCCGTGGCCACGGCCGTCAGCAGCCCCCGCGCATCCCGGAAATGATAGCCCGGTGCCGTCGGCGACACCCCGGCCCGGCGCGCCGCCTCGCGCAGCGAGAAACCGTCCACGCCGCGTTCGGCAATCACCTGTTCGGCCGCCGCAATCAATGCTTCGCGCAGCGCACCATGGTGGTATCCCCGCCGCGCCACCTCAATGTTGACAATGTTCAAATCATCGGGCATAAGCTATTTGTACATCGTCAAGATTGGAGCTGCAACATGCTGGATCCCGCCGCCACGTTTTCGCTTGCCACGCTGCTGGTCGTTGCCGGCTGGCTCGGCCTTATCGTTTCGCTGTTTCTGCGCCCGGCGCGCCCGTTCGCCAGGACGGCCGCCCAGGTCATTATTCCCGCGCTGCTGGCAGCCGCCTATGTCCTGTTGCTCTTCGGCGGACGGGAGGCCTTCGCAAACGGCGGCGGCTTCGGTTCACTCGAGGAAGTCCGCACCCTGTTTGCCAACGACAGCGCGCTGGCCGCCGGCTGGCTCCACTATCTCGCGTTCGACCTGTTCGTCGGCGCCTGGATCGCACGCGACGGTGCGGAGCGGGGCGTCCCGGCGTTGCTCATCCTGCCCTGCCTGCCGCTCACCTTCATGTTCGGGCCGACGGGTCTTCTGCTTTATTTCGCGTTACGCCTGATCCCGGGCCGCACCGCACAGGAGGCCGCGTGATGCTTACCCTGGACCTTCGCACGGCATCCGCCCCCCCACTACTCGACGAGTTGTCCTCGCGCCAGCCGGTCCTTGCCCGCTACGGCGTCGTGCTGCTGTTTCTTGGCGCCGCCGCGCTGATGATGCAGGTCGCCGATCCGCGTACGCTGGCCGGCGGCGTCAACATCTGGCTCAAGCCCGCGAAGTTTTTTCTGTCCGTAGGCATCTTCGCGCTCACCCTCACCTGGTTCTTCGGTTACGTGCGGCCGGAGCGGCGGCGGTCGCCGCTGATGCGCCGCACGGTTGCGGTACTGATGTCTGCCGGCACGTTCGAGCTGGTCTACATCTCGTGGCAGGCGGCGCTGGCGCAGGAATCACATTTCAACGCGTCGACGACGTTTCACAGCGCGATGTATGCGCTGATGGGCCTGGGTGCCGTGGCGCTGTCCACCACGTCGCTCGCACTGGCCTGGGAAATCGCACGGCGGCCGGTCGACGGACTCCAGCGCAGCTTCATCGTGGCTGTCGTTGCCGGTCTCGTCCTCACCTTTCTACTCGGGGGCGGGCTTGGCGGCTACATGAGCAGTCAGGCCGGTCACGCGGTGGGAGCCGAAGCCGGGCACCTGCCGTTCGTGGGCTGGAACCGCAGCGGCGGTGATCTGAGGGCGGCGCACTTCCTCGGCATGCACGCGCAACAGGTGATTCCGGTTCTCGCCACCCTGCTCGCGCCGTTGGCTTCACGCGCACGCTGGACACTGCTGGCGCTCGGCACGGGCGTCTATGTGGCCCTCACCCTGGCGCTGTTCTTTCAGGCGGTGGCCGGACGGCCTCTACTCTAGACGCCTCATCTCA
>CAZZGM010000615.1:0-1845 GCA_964653955.1 uncultured Bifidobacteriaceae bacterium
GAGTCACAGCTTCCCAAGCTGTTGGTCGCGGGTTCGATCCCCGTCTCCCGCTCCAGCCTTCGCCCACACAGTCTTTGCTGACGTCAGCTACGGCTGGCAGGCCAGCCTTCGCCCTCAGTAGCGCCTGCACCCCTTCGCATATCATTGGCGCGCATGTCTTCCAGAGGACTCGCGTGAATCGGCGTGCGCTGATTCGTCATGGCGGCCTGGCCGCTCTCGGTCTCATGGCTGGCGCATGTGCGCCACGCTCCGCGTCGGTGGCGTCGCCACCGGCCGCGCGGCGTCCGCCGCTGGTGCTGCCGCGTGTGCGCGCTTCGTGGGACCGTATCATCCGCACCACCATTGGCTTCAGGCCCCATCGTCCCGGCGGCTTCGTGCTGCGCGCCGGCCGGCTGGATGCCAGGACCATCATCCACAACTACGGCCACGGCGGCGCCGGTATGTCGCTGTCCTGGGGCACGGCCTCGATGGCGGCGGATCTGGCGCTGCCCCACGGCGATCGCCGCGCGGCGGTTCTCGGCGCAGGCGTGGTCGGTCTGACCACCGCGCGTGAACTGCAGCGGCGCGGCTTCGAGGTGACGGTGTACGCGGCGTCGCTGCCACCGGACACGACGTCCAACATGTCGCTGGCCGGCTTCACCCCGACCTCGGGTCTGTCGACGCCTCAGGGCCGCACGCCCGAGTGGACCGCGCAGTTCCAGCAGGCCGTCGAGATTGCCTACCGGCGGCTGCAACTGCTCGCCGGCCCGAAATACGGCATCTCGTGGATCACGAACTACACGCCGACGGACGATGAGCGGCTCGGGAGCGGGAGCAATACGCTGCTGCCGGCGAGCGTCCAACTGGGGAACGTCGTGCTCGGTCCCGGCGAACACCCCTTCCCCACGCGATATGCCATCGCGCGGCCGGAAATGCGTATCGAACCGTCCATTTATCTCGACGCGCTCCTGGCCGACGTCCGGCTTGCCGGCGGACGTATTGTCGTGAAGGCGTTCGAGACGCCTGCGGATGTCGCGGCGTTGCCCGAGACCATCGTGATGAACTGCACCGGGCTGGGCACCAGGGCCTTGTTCGGGGACGAGGACCTCGTCCCGCTCAAGGGGCAGCTCACGGTGCTGCTGCCGCAGCCGGAGGTGCAGTTTTCGACGAACGGTGGCATCAGTGTCCGCACGGCCGAGCCTGGCATCGGCATTCACATGATGCCCAGAAGCGACGGCATCATTCTCGGCGGCACGTCGGAACGTGACGTCTGGACTACGGACGTCAACGAAGCCGAGCGCACGCGGATCGTCGAAGGGCACATCGAGCTGTTCAACGCGATGCGGTAGCGGGCGCTACTGAATCGACAGCCCGATTCCGAACTGGAACAATGTGGCTCGCGGCGGCGCGGCGGTGCCGGCCGCAGTGGCCGCTGGCGCCGACAGCCGGTGCCAGCGCAGATCGAACCCGAATCCGAGGTGCTCCGAGAGGAACCACCGCGCACCACCGCCGAAGTTCATCGCGCTCACCCAGCCGGTGGTCAGATCCTCGGCACCGGGCAGCGTGGCGCTGCCGCTGATACGCGCGGCGCCATAGCCGGCGCTGAGATAACTCCAGCCCAGCTTGTGGCCGAAGTTCAGCGACAGTTGCGGTGCCAGGGTGGTAGCGCGTGTAATCGCGTCACCCGTGGGGCCGACCGGTACGTCCGGATCTTCCGTCTCGTCCGTCTCGCCCGTCGTGGCCGTTCCGCGCGCCATGCCCAGCGCAGCCCCCAGACCAATTCGTGCCGGTCCGAGCCTCCCGACATACACGTGCGCACCGCCTTCGAGCCCCAGTCCGCGCCCGGGGACGAGACCGCCTTCCGGC
>CAZZGM010000616.1:0-1845 GCA_964653955.1 uncultured Bifidobacteriaceae bacterium
GGCACGAACAGCGCCTCGCGAATCAACTCCCGCAAATCGAGCGTGCGCCCCTGCATCGACACCGGCAGCAGTTCGGCCGCCCACACGATGCCGAGCACGTTGTCGAGGCTGCCCTGGCACACCACGAACTGTGTGTGGCTGTGGGACGCGAGGAAGTCCCGCAGCTCGTCTGGTGACGCGTCCACGTCAATCCACTCGATGTCGAGCCGCGGCGTCATGATGGAGGCCACGCGCTGTTCGCCCAGCTGCAGGACGCGCTGGACGATGTTTTCTTCGGTGGCGGCAATGACGCCGGATTCGGCACCCTGGCTGATGACGGCGCGGATTTCGTCTTCTGTCAGGTGCGGATCGGCCTGCTCCCTGATGCCGAACAGGCGCAGCACGAGATTCGTGGTTCCGGTCAGCACGGCCACCACGGGACGTCCCACCGCCGCCAGCAGCATCATCGGCCGCGCCACCCACGACGCCAGCGTCTCGGGGGCGGTGAGCGCGAGGTTCTTGGGCACCAGCTCGCCGATGATGAGCGACAGGAACGTGATGGCCGCCACCACGATGCCGAACGCGAGGCCGCGGGCATACGGCGCCAGCACCGGCACCGTGGTGAGCGTGCCCGCCAGATCTTCGGCCAGCGTCGCGCCGCCATAGGCACCGGCGAGGATGCCGACCAGCGTGATGCCGACCTGGACGGTGGACAGGAACTGCGCGGGGTTCCTGGCCAGTTCCAGCGCCGCCTGGGCCCGGCGGTCCCCTTCTTCCGCCCGCTGCTGGAGCCGCACCTTGCGGGCCGCCACCACGGCAATCTCCGACATCGCGAAGACACCGTTGGCAAGAATCAGCACGAGGATGATGAACAGCTCGGTCGTAATGGGCACATTCTATCCGCATGAACGGATAGGATGTGGCTGGCGTCTAAGACCGCATGTTGCTCCTGGACCACGTCGCCAAACGTTTCGGCTCCCGCACGGCGGTGGACGACCTGTCGCTCGAGGTGCACCGCGGCGAAGTGCTGGGGCTGCTGGGGCCGAACGGCGCCGGCAAGAGCACGACGGTGGGCCTGGCGGTAGGGCTCCTGGCGCCAGATGCCGGACGCGTGCAGGTGGGTAACCTCGGTGATCCGCGTGACGCGCGCGTCCGGGCACACATTGGCGTCGCACCGCAGGCGTTGGCGGTGTACGACCTGCTGACCGGCCGCGAAAACCTGCGCTTCTTCGCCGACATACAAGGCCTCGACGGCCGCACCGGCGACGCCCGCGTGCGCTGGTGCCTTGCCTTCGCCGGACTCGACGATCGCGCCGGAGACCGCGTGGGCGCATACTCCGGCGGCATGAAGCGGCGCCTGAACCTCGCCGCGGCGGTCGTGCACCAGCCGGACCTGTTGCTGCTCGACGAACCAACCGTCGGCGTCGACCCGCAGTCGCGCAACGCGATTTTCGACAGCATCGAGACGCTCGGCGCCGACGGCACGACCATCATCTACACGACGCACTACATGGAAGAAGCCGAACGTCTCTGTCACCGCGTGGCCATTGTCGATGCCGGGCGGCTGCTGGCCATCGGCACCGTTCGCGAACTCATCGACGCGCACGGCGGCCCGCACACGCTGGTCGTCCGCACCGCGGACGGCGAAGCACGGCATCAGACCACGGACCCGCTGCGCACGCTCAACGCGCTTGCGGCAACATCCACCATCCACGACTTTCACGTCGAGCGCCCGACACTGGAACAGGTGTTCCTGCACCTCACCGGCCGCCGGCTGCGCGACTGACTCCGACGCACGGAGACACATCAGCCATGCGTCCACTACTTGCCGTTGCCATCAAGGAGCTGCGCGTGCTGCCGCGCATC
>CAZZGM010000617.1:0-1829 GCA_964653955.1 uncultured Bifidobacteriaceae bacterium
CTGTGCCGTAGGCGCATGGTTTACGCACGAGGTAGGGAGTTCGCGTGCCAGCATCGGCACGCAACCATGTGTTCCAGCCCGGCCCTGTAGAACGGGCGCTGTGGAAATTCGCGATGCCCTTCACCAGGTGCGGGCGGCCCATACAATGAGCCGATGCGCTCGTCCGTTCGTTCGCGCATCGTCCTCGTGGTCGTGCTCGTGCTGTGGGGCCTCATCACGCACAGCACGTATGCGGGCAGCGGCGACGAGCCGCACTATCTGGTCATCGCGCACTCGCTGGCGTTCGATCGTGATCTGGACGTTGCGAACAACGACGGTGCCGACGAGCCGTTGATCTCCGGCGGATCGCTGCCGCCCGACGCGCATGCGCAGCCCGGACGCGGCGGCGTACTGCGGCCCGTGCACGACGTGGGACTTCCGCTGCTGGCCGCACCGTACGTGTTCGTTGCGCGTCCGTTTGCCGAACGGCTGAGCGCGGCCTATCCCGGCGTGCTGCGAACGTTCCGTCTCGAGCCCGGCACGCTATACCGGCATTTCATCAGCGCTTTCATGATCGTGCTGGCGGCCCTGCTGGCTTGGCAGATGTGCGCGCTCAATCATCAGTGCGTACCTGCATATGCGCGCGCCAACGACTACGCGAGCCTGGCCCTCGCGCTGTCACCGCCGCTGTTGTTCTTTGGCGTGCTCTTTTTCTCGGAACTGCCGGCGGCGCTGCTGACGACCGTACTGATCCGTGCGTTGTTGAAAGACGGGCATCGAATCGTGGTGTGGGCTCTCATCGGCATCGGTGTCGGCGCTCTTCTCCTCCTGCACGTGCGAAACATCGGCATGGTCTTGCCGCTGGCCACCGCTGGGTTCGTTCTCGCGCGCCGTACGTCCCGAGACGCTGCCGTTGCGTTTGTCGCTGGTGTGGCGCTGGCTGTTGCCGCGCGGGCAGCGCTGACGTTCACGTTCTGGGGCAGCTTCGTGACCACGCCGCATGCGAAGCCGGGAACCATGCCTGAAGGTGTGCTGGGGGAAATTGCCACGCGCCTGGGCGGTCTGTTGCTGGATCAGGAGTATGGCCTGTTGCCGTATGCGCCGATTCTGCTTCTCGTCCCCGTTGGGGCATCCGTCATCTACCATCAGGCGCCACGGATGTTCTGGCTGACAGTCATGTGCTCGGCTGGCTACGTGACATGCATTGTCCTGCCCATGGTGAACGCGCACGGCTGGACTGGCGGCTGGTCGCCACCCGCGCGATTCCTGGCGACGATTGTCCCGCTGGCCGCCCCGTTCCTGGCGGCCGGCTTCGTGCGCGCTGCGCGTCCGGTGTCGATTGGCCTCGTCGTGTGCCAGATTGCCGTCAGCGCCTACCTGTGGCAGCACCCGAAGAATGCGTGGAACGACGGTGATGGCGTGGCGGCCGTTTGCGCGCGCGGCGGCTTGCCGTTGTGTGCCTGGCTGCCGTCGTTCGTCCAGCCCGGTGACAAGGTGGACGACCCCGGCGCAATCAGTACATCGGCCGCCATGTGAAGAACAGACCGGACACGAAGAGCGCCAGCGCGCTGGACGCGAGGAGCGCGGCAGGGACGTAGTGCGCCGGGATGCTGCGCGCGGCGTAGAGGTAGAGCGGGAAGAGCACCGCGGAGTACCGTCCGAGCGACGGCAGGCCACCGCCGACCAGCGGCAGCAGGATACCGGCCACCACAAACGCGCCAGGTCCCGGACCAAGACACAGGGCAATGGGTACCGCCAACGCCAGGCTCACGAGGCCGGCCAGGCCGTTCAGTAGTGCGGCTGGCTGCGTGGTGACAAAACTCAGCGGCGAAGTGGCGAGACTGGTGAAC
>CAZZGM010000618.1:0-1813 GCA_964653955.1 uncultured Bifidobacteriaceae bacterium
CCAGCGCCAGCGGAAATGCCAGGCCGAAGGTCAGGGCCATGGGCAGCAGCAGCGTGGTGGCCAGCCACCACTCGCGCAGGAGCACGGTACGGAAGGTGACATCGGGAGCCGCCACCAGGCGCGCCACCGTCATGACGGCGGCGTCCACCTGCGTCGCCGCCACCAGCGCCAGTACACCGCCGAGGGCAACGACGACACCGAGCAGGGCCACGGGTCGGCCGCCGCGCCGTGTCAGGCGCGTGCCGGCGATGGAGCCACCGGCAATGCCGAGGATGAACACCGCCACGACCGCGCTGAACGCATAGGTGGTGGGACCCAGCACCGACGCCAGCAGGCGTGTCCACACCACCTGCAATGCCAGCGAGGCAAATCCCGTGATGCCAAGAGCCGCGGCCGCCAGGCCGAGCCGTCCTGCTTCGGGGCTGGTCGTGATGGCCGGGGCGCGACGCTGACTACGGCCGCGTCCCCTGTCCTTCACGCGGGCAGGTGCGGTGGTGTCGGCGGCAGGCGAGGCGGTGTCCTCCACGCGGTCCGCCAGATACCAGGCGCCACCCGCGGCCAGGACATTGAGGGCCACGCCAACCCACGTCGCGCCGCTCAGGCCGAGCGAGGGCAGCAGAATGAATCCGGCGGTCAGCGCGCCGGCCGCGGCCCCAAGCGTGTTGGCCGCATACAGCGTGCTCGCGTCGACCGACAGCGTGGAGGCCTGCCGCACCATCCATCGCGAGGCAATGGGGAACGTGGCGCCCATGGCTGCCGCCGGACCGGACAGCAGGATCAGCGTGGAGATGAGCCGCACCGCGCCAAACACCACGCCGCCGTGGCCATTGGCGTAGACCGCGCCCAGCAGCGGGCCGAGCAGCGACAGCAGCCACGGCAGCACCAGGGCAGCCGCGGCAATCACGAGTTCTAGGCGGGCGTAGGTGCGGAGCGCCTCCCGGGGCGACAACTGCTGGCCTATCCGTCCGCCCGCGGCCGCGCCGAGCGCCAGACCGCCCATGAACGCCGCGAGTACGGTACTGGCCGCGGCCAGGCCATGACCGACGTCCAGCGTCAGCAGGCGCGTCCAGACCACCTCATAGACCAGGGCCGCCGCGCCCGACAGCGCGAACAGCACGAGGAAGAAGCCACGGTGCATCCGCTCAGAGTATCGCAAGGAGGGACCAGCAGGAGCGGGTGACCGCAGGACGGTCACTCACGCGGCCGGTACAAATGAATGGGACCGTCCGACGTGACGTGTTCCAGCCGGAAGGCCTCGATGGCCAGGCGGGTGAGCGTTTCGGGAGCCGTTCGTTCGTCGATGACCACGTACCCGATTTGCGTCCGTTCGATGAATGCGGGGCCGGATGCGACCAGGGCCGCGGCTTCCTCCGCAGACACCGCCCGTCCTTCGCTCAGCGTCAGCAGCGCACCAACCTCCGGATACCTCTCCATCATCGTCGACACGCGCCGCTGCGAGATGCGCGACAGGTATCCGCCGATCAGCGCCTTGCCGTGGCGCGTCTGCTCGAACTGCGAGCGCGCGCTGAAGTTGCCGGCTGACGAAGCGCCGTCGCGAATGCCGAACGGGAGGTCGAGCACGCGGACGGGACGAGGATCGGTGGCAATGATGTCGCTGGTCCGCGCATGGACGGCAGAGTAGAGCGGACGCGGCGCGGGCGCGAGTTCCAGGCTCAATACCAAGAGCGCGGACGCGGCAATGGCCCGCCGGCGATGCGGCCAGCGTGCCCCGAGCGCCGCCAGCGCGCCGGCCAGCAGGATGGCCACGCCGAGAGCGGCGACGAGCGCGAATCGTGTCGGCGTACGGACGGCA
>CAZZGM010000619.1:0-1813 GCA_964653955.1 uncultured Bifidobacteriaceae bacterium
GATGACATGCCGGCCGGCCTGCGCAGCCACGTCCGCTACCCGGAGGGCATCTTCGCGATGCAGGCGGCCGTCTACTCGACCTACCACATGACCAGCCCGGCGGTCTTCTACAACAAGGAAGATCAGTGGGAGGTGCCGGCCATCGATCGTGGCGGCGAGTCCATCCGCATGGAGCCCTACTACACGATGATGAAGCTGCCGGGCGAATCGCAGGCGGAGTTCATCCAGATGCTTCCCTTCACGCCACGGCGCCGCGACAACCTCGCGTCGTGGATGGTGGCGCGCAGCGACGGCGACCGCTATGGCGAAATCGTGGTGTTTCAGTTCCCCAAGCAGAAACTGATTTTCGGCCCGCGCCAGGTGGTGGCCCGCATCAATCAGGACCAGGTCATCTCACCGCAGATCACGCTGTGGAGCCAGCAGGGGTCCGAGGTCATCCAGGGCACGCTGATGGTGATTCCCATCGAAGAATCGCTCATCTACGTCCGTCCACTCTATCTGCGCGCGCAGGCCGGCCGCATCCCCGAACTCACCCGTGTCATCGTCGCCTACCAGAACCGCATCGTGATGGACCGGACACTGGACGCGGCCATCAACCAGCTGTTCGGTACCGAAGAAGGACGCGAAGGCGCCGCCGGCCTGTCCATGGCGGCAGCGCCGGAAACCGGAGCGCCCGGTGAACCCGAGCGTGGCGCCGCTGCGCAGGGCACGCTGCTGCAGCTCTCCACCGAGGCGCGTGCGACCTACGAGCGCGCGCTCGAAGCACAGCGCGCCGGTGACTGGGCCAGGTACGGCGACGAGATCCGGCGGCTGGGCGAAATCCTTGGACGAATGCGGCCGTGATGGCGCTTCGCGACGCCCACGGGCGGCCGCTCAGGAACCTTCGTCTGTCGGTGACCGACCGGTGCAACCTGCGCTGTCAGTACTGCATGCCCGAAGCCGACTACGTCTGGCTGCCGCGCGGTGATCTCCTGCAGTTCGAAGAAATCGAACGCCTGACGGACGTCTTCCTCGACCTCGGCGTGGACAAGGTACGCCTGACCGGCGGTGAACCGCTGCTCCGGCGCGACCTGCCGGATCTCGTGGCCAGACTGGCCCGCCGTCCGGCTATCCGGGACCTGGCGCTGACCACCAACGGCGTGCTGCTGGCCGCTGCCGCGTCCGATCTCAAACGCGCCGGACTCCATCGCGTGACGGTCAGCCTCGACACGTTGCACCCTGATCGATTCACGCGCCTGACCCGTGTCGACGATCTGGACCGCGTCCTGACCGGCATCGACGCGGCCGCCGCCAACTTCCCCGGCTTCAAGATCGACACCGTGGTCGTGCGCGGCACGAACGATGATGAGCTGGTATCGCTGCTGGAGTTTGCGCGGGCACACGGCGCGGAGCTGCGGTTCATCGAGTACATGGACGTGGGCGGGGCCACCGGCTGGAGCATGGACAAGGTGCTGCCGCGCGCGGAACTGCTGGATCGGCTCTCGGCGCACTACGGCCCGATCACGCCGCTGGCCGCCACCGACGCGGCACCGGCCGAACGGTTCCAGCTGCCGGACGGCCTGACGTTCGGCATCATTGCCTCGACCACGACGCCGTTCTGCAGCACGTGCGATCGCAGCCGCCTGACCGCTGACGGGCTCTGGTATCTGTGTCTCTACGCGGCACGCGGCGTGGACCTGCGGGGACCGCTCCGGGGCGGAGCCAGTCCCGCATCATTACGCGCGCTGGTGGAAGGCGTGTGGGGAGCCCGTACGGACCGTGGCGCCGAGCACCGGCTGACCGGCCGCGACCGGGCACCGCTCATTCCGGTGTC
>CAZZGM010000620.1:0-1801 GCA_964653955.1 uncultured Bifidobacteriaceae bacterium
CGCGGGCGAATGGCATGACGCCGATGCCGATGTCGCGGGCCGGGGGACTGGCGGGGTCTGGTTCCGTGACGGCAACGGCTGATCGGTCGACGGTGGTGTGTGCGCGCGCCGCATCGCATGCGACGGCGTGCGCGTAACGCTACGACCTTCCGCAGGCCTGCGGGATGGCTCGGGCATGCGCGCCTCTCGTCCGTCCGCCGGCGCCTCATCGTCGAACGGCAGGCGGCTCATGGTGTGACCTCCGCCGCCAGCGCGTCGATGTCCGCGGCGGTGAGGGAGAGTGGCGTGATGGCCGTGGCCCGGCCCGTATCGGGATCGGCGGTCACGATGACGGCGTGCAACTGCGGATCGCCCGTGGCCGGCTCGAAGCGGGCGGGGAGTGCCGTGCGGAAGCGCGCGATGACGGCGGTCCGGTCCATGCCGATGACGCCGTCGTGCGGGCCGGTCATGCCGACATCGGTGAGGCAGGCCGTGCCGTTGGGCAGAATCCTGGCGTCGGCCGTCTGGACGTGCGTGTGCGTACCGATGACGGCCGTCACCCGGCCGTCCAGGTGCCACCCCAGTGCGATCTTCTCGGACGTGGCTTCGGCGTGCATGTCGACGAGGATCACGCGCGCGCCGGCCGTGCGCAAGGCTTCGATTTCCCGTTCGGTGACCGCAAACGGATCGTCGAGCGCCGGCAGGAACACGCGGCCCATGACGTTCACCACGCCGACCGGGGTGCCGTCCGTGGCTTCCACCAGCACCGCGCCGCGGCCTGGTGTGCCTGACGGGTAGTTGGCCGGCCGGAGCAGGCGCGGTTCACCGTCGATGACGGCGAGAATCTCGCGCTTGTCCCAGCTGTGGTTCCCGCCGGTAATCACGTGGACGCCGGCGCGAAAGATCTCCTGCATGTTCTCGCGTGTGATGCCGGCACCGGCGGCGGCATTTTCGCCGTTGGCCACCACCAGATCGACGTCATGCGCCCGCACCAGTGCCCGCACGCCGGCCGTTACGAGCCGGCGGCCGACGCGTCCAACAATGTCGCCGATGAAGAGCAGCCGCACTCAGGCGTCCGTGTCGATGGGAACGAGGAACTCGGCGCCGCGGCGGTCCACGATTTTCGGCAGGACGATGCGCAGTTCGCCGTGAGCGAGTGAGGCGCGTGCACGTGACGCATCCACGGTGGAGGGGACACGCACCGCGCGGGCAAACCGGCCGAAGTCGCGTTCCACGAGATGAAAGCTCATGGGGGTCCGGTCGTTTTCGGTGCGGTCCTTCTCTCCGACGATCAGGACGATGCCGTGCTTGATGAGGATGCGCAGGGCATCCGCGCTCAGCCCGGGCAGGTCGACCACGATTTCGACGGTGGCATCCGTTTCGAGCACGTCCAGCGTTGGCGAACATTCGCCCGAGACGAACGGACGCCGATCGGGGCGGCCCCTGGCCAGGTCCTCGAGCAGGCGGCGGACTTCGTGGGCGAGGTCGGTCGGGTCGTGTGATGACGAAAGGTAAGCCATCTGATTTCGATTCTAAACCTAGTGCGATCTGGCGATCTCGTGAGTTGGTGATCTGGTGATCGGGAATCGTGAGATCTCGCGATCTTCAGGTTTGCGGGTTCATCACGTTCGCCAGGGATCGCCAAATCGCCAGATCACGAGGTCACAACTTTATATGAGTGTTATATGCTCATATAAAATGCTTGACATAAACTCACTATGCTCCGTATCATGGCTTCATTCCTGAGGGCAGAGGGGGCGAAGAGGGGTAATGGTAAAAAGCAAGGTGATTGGGATTGACCTCGGCACCACCAATTCGGTGG
>CAZZGM010000621.1:0-1797 GCA_964653955.1 uncultured Bifidobacteriaceae bacterium
GGTAGTGATTCACGATCTGCCCGAGCAGCTGGACTTCCCGGCGGCCGCCCTCGGCCGCTTCCCGGACCTCACGCAGGATTTCGGCCTTCGGCCGCATCCGCTCGTGCCCGCGCGTGTACGGGACCACGCAGAATGCGCAGAAGTCGTTGCAGCCTTCGATGATGGTGACGTAGGCCTTGACCGAGTCGCTGCGGCGGGTGATGCCCAGTGGAAACGAGGGCTCGTCGTACGGCGTCGTGACGTCGATGATGGGCGCGGGCTGGCGGGCTTCCTGGGCGCGCGCCGCCAGCATGGGCAGCATCTTGACCCGCTGCGTGCCGACAATCAGGTCGATGATGCCGGGCGAACGGGCCAGTAGCTTCTCCCCCTCCTGTTGCGCCACGCAGCCGGTGACGGCCACCACCGGATCGCGGCCGGTCTCGCGCGCCATCTCGCGGATTTCGCCCAGGCGCGTGTAGAGCTTTTCTTCCGCACGCTCGCGCACCGAGCACGTATTGACGACCACGAGGTCGGCATCCCGGTCCGAATCCGCCGGGTCGTAGCCGGACTGCTCCAGCAACCCGGCCATCCGCTCCGAGTCGTGGACGTTCATCTGGCAGCCGTAGGTTTCAATGAAATACTTCACGGTGACTTTCGCCCTCGCGGACTTTCGCCTTTCGCTTTTGTTCCACTTTCGCCTTTCGCCTTCGCGGCGTCCAGCAGTTCTTTCGCCCCGGCTCTCGCCTGCACGCCGGCGTCCGCGCCGCCCATCATCCGCGCCAGTTCGTCGACGCGTTCGTTGACCGTCAGTTTGTTGACGCTGGTCATCGTCCGGCGGCCGCGCGTGTGTTTCTGGATGAGAAAGTGCGTGGCGCCGCTGGCGGCCACCTGCGGTAGATGGGTAATGCAGAGCACCTGATGTCCGCGCCCGAGCGAGGCCAGCTTCTGCCCCACCACCGTGGCCACGCGCCCGCCGATGCCGGCATCCACTTCGTCGAAGATCAGTGTCCGGCCTGCCTGCTTCGCCGGACCGGTCTGCGCCGACAACGTCTTCAGCGCCAGCATCACGCGCGAGAGTTCACCACCGGAGGCAATGCGGGCCAGCGGCCGCGGTTCTTCACCAAGGTTGGCCGACAGGAAAAACTCCACCTGGTCGAGTCCCCGTTCGGTCCACTGCCGTTCGTCGGCAGACGAGGTGACGCGGATGTCGACACGGGCCTGTTCCATGGCCAGGTCGGCCAGTTCGGCCTCGAGCCGGCGGGACAGCCGCGTGGCGGCGTCCACGCGGCGGGCCGACAGATCGCGGGCCAGGGCCAGGTAAGCCTCCGACGCCCGCTGCCACTCCGCCTCCAGGTCCGCGAGGCTCGATTCGCCCCCCACGAGCGCCGCATGTTCGGCGGCCAGCGCATCACGGCGGACGATGACGTCGGCCAGCAACGGGCCGTGCTTGCGCTTGAGCCGTTCGAGCAGGGCCAACCGATCCTCGAGCTCCTGCAGGCGGCCCGGTGAGGCGTCGATGCCGTCCGAAAAATCGCGGAGCGTGAAGGCCAGATCTTCCAGCTGGGCCTTGATGGCATCCCGGGCTTCCAGGTACGGCGCAAACCGGGTATCGAACCCGGCCAGCTCACCCACCCGCTTCCAGATGTGATCCAGCCCGGCCAGGACCGCATGTTCGTTGTCGTAGAGCTCGGCGTAGCTTTCCTGACACAGCCGCTGGACGCGGTCGGCGCTTCGCAGCACCTGACGGCCGGCTGCCAGTTCCTCGTCTTCGCCGGGCACGAGCTCACCACCGCCGCGCTCGTGCCCGGCGAAGACGAG
>CAZZGM010000622.1:0-1786 GCA_964653955.1 uncultured Bifidobacteriaceae bacterium
CGCCGAGCAGGGCGCGGATGACCCGTTCGCTGCCGAAGGCCGCGGCGCGATGCAGCGGCGTCTCGCCCCTGGTGCGACAGTCCCGCATGAATGCGCCGGTGTCCACGTTGGTGTGGGTAGCGCGATTGGGATTGGCGCCGGCGGCCAGCAGCACGCCCACGACCAGATCGTAGGCGGGACGATTCGGCTTGCACAGCGCCGCGTGCAGCGGGACCTCTCCGGTCTCGAAGCTGGAGTGATTGACGTCTGCGCCGTGTTCGATCAGGAACTCGCAGAGTTTCCAGTGTCCGTGGAACGCCGCTTCGTCAAGGCCGAGATTGGGGCCGAGCGCGTCGACAGACTCACCGTGCGCGAGAAGAAAGCGGATGGCGCTGACATCGCCATAGCGCGCGCACCACTGGATGAGCCGCACACCGCGCGGATCCGCCGACGTGGCCGGATAGCCGCTGCCCACGTACTCGAATACCAGATCGGTCCGGCCATTGACGATGCGGCCCAGCATGTCGTTGCTCATACGATCACCATGTCCTTCGCAGCCACGCGTCGACCTCACCTGAGGGTTCGAAGCGGATGGTCGTACCACCGGGAATCAGTCCCTCGCTGTGTTCGATCTGGATGTTTCGACACCCGAGCTGCTCCAGGAGCGAGGCCACGAATGGTACCAGCGCGGTCAAGTACCCGGTGAATGCCAGGTCCGATCCGGCATGGTGTCTGGCCCGGACGCCTGCCAAATAGGCCAGCGCCCGTTGCCGGATGAGACTGCCGTGTGGCGATGTGTCCGGTTCGGCCGCTTCGGCCGGGCGTTCGTAGAACAGATCCGGATTCAGAACAACTGGTCCGGTGCGTGATTCCCGGGCCGACGTCGGCGCCGAACTGCGCCGCCGCAATTCGTAGCGATAGCAGGAGTTCAGGCGGTCGGCCAGCACTCGCGAACGAAAGAACATCAGGCACCCCTGGACAATCTCTCGCCGCAGATCGTTCGCGAGACCCTGCTCGCCAGCCAGCGTGTTCAAACGGCGCTCGAACAGTTGTGCCATCTCCATCTCGTTGCAGTAGAACGAACCGACCAGGTCGTCACCTTCCTGGATGCCAAGAAGATCGCGCATGCCCAGGAGAAAAAACACGTGATCTCCCCGGTCGCCGGTCAGGTCCAGATCACACGAGCCGTTGCCGACGATGGGCGCCGGCGTCTCCTGGTTGTCGACAGTGTCAACCGGTGGCGTCGAACGACAGGCCAGCCCGCCTGCCGCCAACAGCGCGAACGAAAGACTGCCGATCAGGCCCGTCGTACAAGGGAACCGCATGGATGTATTGGACCCGAGAATCGAGGAAAGGCTCCAGGGGGGACGTTCGCCGTGCTCGAACGTTCGCCGTGAACCACCCGCCCGCTCTGCCGTCCACTCGACTCACGGCGGGCATCTCGCTCTCGCCGCGTGCGAACGGGGTGGTCTAGAATCGCGCTATGACCACCTCCGCGGAACTCGCCGGTGTTCTGGTCGTCATGGCCGCGTTGTTCGCCTCGACGCTGCTTCCGCTTGATTCTGTCGGCCGATTGCTGACTGCCGCGCTCATCATCACCATCGGAGGCGGCACGATGGCTTTCTTACGAAGCCGTACCGGCTGACGACGTTCTCGTCGACGCAGGGAAGCCGCAGCGTGATCGCGTCAACGACCACGTTGCCGGAGCCATTCGATGAGTGGTCCGGCCGCCGCCTCTTTTCTCGTCAGCGTACATTCGGATGTCCGCAGCGGGTCGTCCCACGCGAACACGAAATATCGTTCTCCG
>CAZZGM010000623.1:0-1784 GCA_964653955.1 uncultured Bifidobacteriaceae bacterium
ATCGTCCGACAGGAAAAACGTCGACAGCGACGAAACGAGGCTGCTGAAGGCGAGAAACGACAGGAACGTGAGAAACAGCCACGACAGGCCGAGGCGCAGCAGGTAGTCGCCGAGCTCGGCGTAGTCGATCAGCTGCACGGTGAGCCACCAGGCGCCATAGAAGATCGTGGCGGCCACCAGCAGGCCGATGCCACCAAACAGCACACCGCGCGCGAAGTCTCCAGGTTCGCGATGGCGCGCCCGATTGCGTGACGACCAGAACGACGGCAGCAGGAGATACGGAAACGGCGTGGCCGGCACCATCACAGCACCTCGTCGATTTCCTGCAGTCCGCTGCCGCCGGTGAGCTTCAGGAATACGGCGGTCAGTTCCTCGTCGGCGTCACCGGCGAGGCGGCGCAGGTCGTCGACGGTGCCGCTGGCAATGATGCGGCCCTTGAGGATGATGCTCACCCGATCGCACATTTCCTCGGCAACTTCGAGGGTGTGCGTGCTCATCAGGATGGCAACGCCTCGCCCCGCCATCGTCCGGAAGACGTCTTTGATGAGGCGCGCGCCTCGGGGATCCAGGCCGACCATGGGTTCGTCCACCAGCACGGCACGCGGGCGATGGAGAAACGCGGCGCCCATGACGAGGCGCTGCTTCATGCCGTGCGAGAAGCTTTCGACGAGTGCGTCCTTCCAGCGCGTGAGTTCGAAGAGCGCCAGCATCTCGTCGACGCGTGCGTGCGCGTCACCGCCCTCGACACCGTAAAGTCCGGCGTGGAACAGCAGGAACTCTCCGGCTGTGAGCTTCTCGTAAATGAACGGCCGGTCGGGGATGAAGCCGAGCGACGCCTTTGCGGCTTCGGGTTCGGTAGCCAGGTCGTGGCCGTTGACGATGATCTGCCCCGACGTTGGCCTCAGCAGGCCGGCAATCATGCGGATGGTGGTGGTCTTGCCGGCGCCGTTCGGTCCGAGAAACCCGTGAATCTGACCTGGCGTCACGTCGAGGCTGACGCCATCGACGGCGGTGAAATTGCCGTACCGCTTGACGAGATGGGTGACGGCAATCATGGCTGTCCGCCGTCTGAGATGGCGTCCGGCGTGAGTTCGAGATCGAGCATGGCTATTTTCAAGCGGCCGATGAGCGGCAGGATGGTCACCTGTTGGTCGAGCCCGCCGCGTGCCAGGCGCACGTGCGTGGCGTCGGCCGGAAACTGGTTGAGCGTGGGATCCACCGGCAACCACGTCCCACGGCCGTCGCCTTCGTCGAGATACACCTCGGGCCACGCGTGGTAATAGAAGGCGTTTCTGACCAGCGTGAGGCCCACGGCAATGCGCGACGGGATGCCGGCGGCGCGTGCCAGCGCCACGAACAGCACGGTGTGTTCGTTGCAGTCGCCTACCTTCGTGCGCAGCACTTCGAGTGCGGACGGCAGGCTCACCGTCGGCTTCTTGTCGAGCAGCGCGTTGACGTGGCGGGTGAGGCGTTCGGCCTGCTGGCGCCGGTCGTCGATGCCGGAAAGAGCGCGCAGCGCCTCGTCGCGGATTTCCGGTGCGTTACTTTCGACAAACGGCTCGGGCGCGAGAAACGGCGCAAGCAGGTGCGCGGGTTCGGCAGGTTGCGGCATCAGGCGGCGGGCATCCGACAGCTCCACGATGTTTCCGTCCACCTGCTGGCCTGCACCCTGGAGATCGAGGTTCGACAGATCGACGCCGTCGAGGCGTAGCCTGAGCCGCGCCACGTCTCGCGGCTCTTCGATGCGGAACGTTCCTTCGGGAACCACGGCGGATGCGGCCAGC
>CAZZGM010000624.1:0-1781 GCA_964653955.1 uncultured Bifidobacteriaceae bacterium
TTCGGCCGTGAGCCGTTCGGCGCCACGGGCAGGTGCCATGAAGGATGCCAGTGCATCAAGGGGACGCGTACCCGTTGTCGTCCCGGTTCCAAGGCCGAGAGGGACGCCGGCCGCCAGCAGCGATGCCAGGGGCACGTCCTCGTCCGGCCGCTGCACGGCTACAAGGCCGAGATCGGCGATCCGGGAGGCCACGGCCGCCGCCGCGCGCGGCGCCTGATCGATCCGCGGCCGCTTCATGCGCCACACCTCGGGAATGCCCACCTGCGTGACCGCATCCACATAGGCCATCAGCGCGGTCTCGTCCAGCGGTTGCAATGCCAACTGGTCCTCGGTGCCAAACGCCCACCCCACCGCCTGGCGAATCCGATCGCCATCGTCGGCACCCAGTCTGAAACCAATACCGCGGATGTCGATACGCAGGTTCGGCTGCGGTGGCAGGTGCGGACGGTTGTCCACGGTGGTGCCGTCAGGACCGGGACGCGGCATCCGGAACACGTGGATGCGAACGGGAATGTCGGCGTCGACGAGCACGCGGCCCACTTCCTGCACGGTCCGCGCGCCCACGAACCACTGCATGGAGGTGACGCCATTGGCCATGGCTTCGGTCGCCATGGCGCGCACGGCGCCGGCACCCGCGCCGGCATCGAAGACGTGCGCGTCGTTGAATCCGGGCACGATCACGCGCCCGGCAACATCGCGGCTTACAGTGGACGGGCCGGCCATGGCGTCCACCTCGGCCGACGTGCCTACCGCCACAATCCGATCGCCGCGTACCGCGATGGCTTCGGCCCACGGCTGGTCGGGATTGGCCGTGAACACACGGCCGTTCAGCAGGACGAAATCGGGCGCCGGCGCCGAGCAGGCCGACACCACGGCCAGCCACACGACAATCAACCAGGGCCAGCCGTGACCGTGCGCGCCGGACCGCAGCACCTCTTACCCCTGCCAGGGCTCGTCGAAGCTGCCGCCGTAGATGCTCGGCACCTTCCCGCCCATCGGACGAAGATACGTGGACAACTGGCCGCGGTGATGAGCGTTGTGCGCCACCTGCCACACGAGGAACTGCGCGTTGGGCATCTTCATGCCGAAAAAATCAACGATGGCCGCCAGGTTCGCGTCGTCCATCGCGAGCACCTGCTCGAGCAGTTTCGGCATCTCGTGCTTGTACCAGTCAGCCAGGCCCTGAACGGTGGGCGCAGGTGCGTCCTGTGGCCCGGGCGCGAAGCTCCGCGCGAGGATGCCCTCCAGGAACCACGCATCCGACCGGCAGATGTGCACCGCCAGATCCCAGGCCGAGCGGCTGTCCGGCGCCGGTTTCCAGTCCTTCTTGTCTTCCGGAATGGCCTCGAGCACCTTGACCGTGGTCATCCACTCGTTCTGAATCTGCTGTCCCAGCGCGTTGGCAACGGCCCTGGCCTGGTCGGGGGTCATAAGGACTCCTGGGTTCTGCCCCTCGACTGTGCTCGGGACAGCCTGAGCGTAGTCGAAGGGCCGGTTTGCGGACTCACAAGATCAACAGTTCACGGGTTCACCGATCAAGACGTCACCAAATCGCCACATCAACAGATCGCCCGTTCTACCTCGTCAACTTCCTGTATTTGATCCGATGCGGCTGGTCGGCGGCCGTACCGAGACGGCGCTTGCGGTCGGCTTCGTAGTCCTGGTAGTTGCCCTCGAACCACACCACTTCGCTGTCGCCTTCGAAGGCCAGCATATGCGTGGCGATACGGTCCAGGAACCAGCGGTCGTGGCTGATGACGACCACGCAGCCGGCAAACTGG
>CAZZGM010000625.1:0-476 GCA_964653955.1 uncultured Bifidobacteriaceae bacterium
GCGCGCGCGCGATCCCGAAAGCACGCCCGCCGTGATGTCGCTGTGCCCGTTCAGATACTTCGTGGCGCTCTGCATCGAGATGTCCACGCCCATCGCCAGCACCTGCTGGTTGACCGGTGATCCGAACGTGTTGTCGGCCACCGACACGACGTCAGCCGCGCGGCAGGCGTCCGCCATACGGCGAATGTCCACGCACCGGAGCGTCGGGTTGATGGGCGACTCGAACCACACGACCCGTGTCCGCGGGCCGATGATGGCCGCCGGTTCCGCCAGTGCCTCGAGCGGCACGAAACGATGCGCGATCCCCAGACGCGGCAGCACGCCGGCAATCAGGTGATAGGTGCCGCCGTACACGGCCGCGCTGCACACCACCTCGTCACCCTGCTGAAGCTGCGACAGCAGCGCATGCGTCGACGCCGCCTGACCGGAGCTGAACAGCAGCGACATCTCGGCGCCATCCGCCGCGGCCAGCTTCT
>CAZZGM010000625.1:486-1767 GCA_964653955.1 uncultured Bifidobacteriaceae bacterium
GAGTAGAGATACCCGCTCGAGGTCCCTTCCTGGTACGCACGAACGGCTTCGGCCGAGTCGAAAATGAACGTGCTGGTTTCGTAGATGGGGGTGGTCAGCGACGGCGTACTGCCGGACGTGACACGCTCGCCGCTGTGGATGATGGCGGTCCGATTTTTCATGACGGCTGCTCCTGGAGACGGTCCCCGCTGGCCCCCAGCATGGGATCGATGAACTGGCGATAGGCATCCTCGTAACCGAGGTCCATGAGCTCCGCCAGCGTGAAGTCCCGGTCCGAACGTTCGTCGTAGGCCCCGGCCAGGTCCAGAGGCCTCACGGGGTTGTGGACGGGACGAATGACGTAGATGCCGTGGAAGCGCCCCTGTAACTGGCGCACGGTATCGGCCAGGGCCGCCGTTTCTGCGGCCGCCAGATGTTCTCCCACACGGCCCAGGGCATCGTCTCGCACGAGCCGCAAATCGTGGGGGCCGGCGGGCACGGGCGCGGCCGCCACGAGAATGATCTGTTCCGCGCCGGCGGCCGCCGCCTCCTCCACCACGCGGCCGAGGCACGCGGGCCGGTCGGTCAGGCGATGTGATTCACCGCGCCACACCGTGTCGGTGGCAAAGGTCACGAGGCGCGGTGCGCACAGGCCCGGCGGCGTCAGGGCCGCGGCCAGCACGTCGGCCACCTGCTCGCGGGCCAGCCCGCCGAGGTCGTGCGCTTCGGCGCGCCGCGCCGCGGCAGCAGTGGTGGCGGCAAACAGCGCCTTGCGATAGGGCTCCTTCACGAGGCCGAACACCATGTCGCGGCGGGCATCGAGGTCGTGCACCACGAGCACGAGTTCGCGGAAGCCGGGACTGCCGAGATGTTCGGCCAGCAGGTCGGCGTAACGTCGTCCGAGGTCACCCGCGTCGGGAACACCAACCGCCGCTCCGCCGCGCAGGATGTGCCACAGCGCGGTCATGCCCGCGGCAATCGCACCAGCCGCGTCGAGCGGCGCGCCGAGCAGCGCCCACAACGCGCCCGAGGCACGTGTCCGCTTGACACGCGTGCGGATACGCTCGGCCACCAGTCCGGCGCCCAGCACCACCATGCCTGCGAGGGTCACGAGCAATACGAGCCGCGGCACCCACGTCGGCAGCAGACCAGGGCCAAAGGCGCCACCGACGGCATCCAGCACCCATGCCGCAAGCCTGGCACCGGCATCGAGTCCCGCCATGCCGAGCACGAGGGCCAGCGGGTAGAGAGCGGTGAGGAACAGCAGCACGCCAAGTGGAATGGTCAGGATGACGAGCAGTG
>CAZZGM010000626.1:0-279 GCA_964653955.1 uncultured Bifidobacteriaceae bacterium
GTATTGTCTGTGACCGTCCCGTTGATACGGCCGCGGAACTCCTGTGCCCATGCTGGCGCCGCAGCCAGCAGGGTCACGAGCAACACGACTATTGGAATTGCTCTCGACCTCATCTGTATCCTCCTCCCGAACAACAACGGCGAAGGGGAGTTCGCCCAAGCGGAGCAGTTCTACAGGCGCTGAAGCAGTCTGGCAATACAGCCTTTCATTGGGCATAAATACCGTGTTCAAGGGAGGGGGCGCGACGGGTCAGGAACGGGCGGCCTGTGTATACTCGCC
>CAZZGM010000626.1:289-1765 GCA_964653955.1 uncultured Bifidobacteriaceae bacterium
TCGACGCTCCTGCATCGTGTTGCTCACGGTTGCCCTGCCGGCCGTGGCGGCTGCCCAGGACGATGCCGCCGGACTGGGCGCACGCCTCATGCAGGATCAGGCCATCCAACAGGCGCTCGAGGCCATTCGCGCCGACGAACCCCGGACCATCGAGGATCAGATCCGGATTTGTGAAGTGGAGGCGCCGCCCTTCCAGGAGACGAAGCGCGGCGAGCTGTACGCGCGGATGCTCAGGGACGCCGGGCTCGCGAACATCCGCACCGACAGCGAGGGTAACGTGCTCGGGGAACTGCGTGGCGCCCAGGCGCGCCCGCACCTGGTGCTGGCGGCACATCTCGATACCGTCTTCCCGGAGGGGACCGACGTACGGGTGACGCGCGAGGGGAGTGTCCTGAAGGGGCCGGGCATTGGCGACGACTGCCGCGGCCTGGCGGTCATCCTGGCGGTGGCGCGCCAGATGGTGAAGAGCGGCATCAAGACGCCGGGCACCATCACCTTCGTGGGAAATGTCGGCGAAGAGGGCCTGGGCGACCTGCGCGGCGTGAAGTATCTGTTCAACGACGGGCTGAAGGGACGAATCGATCGGTTTGTCTCGGTGGACGGGACCGGCACCAGCATCACGCACGTCGCCGTGGGGAGCCTCCGCTATCGCGTGACGTTCAAGGGACCGGGCGGCCACAGCTTTGGCGCGTTCGGGATGTCGAACCCCATTCATGCCCTCGGCCGCGCCGTGGAGGCCATCTCGAAGTTCGAGGTGCCGGCCGAACCGCGTACCACCTTCAACGTGGGCCGCATTGGCGGCGGTACGTCGGTGAATTCCATTGCGTTCGAATCGTGGATGGAAGTGGACATGCGTTCCTCGGACGCCTCGGCGTTGCAGGCCCTGGACGTCCGCTTCCAGCGGGCCGTCGACAACGCCGTTCGTGACGAGGACGCGCGCTGGAACCGGAAGGTGCTGAGCGTGGACAAGGCACTCCTTGGCAACCGCCCCGCCGGTCAGGCGCCCGCCGATTCGCCCATCGTCAAGGCCGCCATGTCGGTGACGCAGGCGCTGGGGTTGCCAGCGTCACTGGGCGAAGGGTCCACGGACGCCAACTACCCGATCAGCCTCGGGATTCCGGCGATCACCGTTGGGGGCGGAGGCCGCGGCCGCGATGCGCATGCGCTCTCGGAGTCGTTCGACACCACCGGTTCGTGGCGTGGCACGCAGCGCGCGCTGCTGCTGGCGATAGCGCTGGCGCAACCTTAGGGGAAGGCAAAAGGCAAAAGGCGAAAGGCAAAAGGCGAAAGGCAGAAAAGGCCCTCCTCCTTTTGCCTTCTGCCTTCTGCCTTTTGCCTTCTGCCTTTTCGCTCCTTATCCCTTGAGCGTCCGGTAACGTTCCAGGTCGGCGGCCCGCTGCCGGCGCATGCCGTGGTCGGCGCGCAGCATCCACGCCACAAACGCGGCGTAGGGCAGCAGGAGCAGTGCCCGACCTC
>CAZZGM010000627.1:0-1762 GCA_964653955.1 uncultured Bifidobacteriaceae bacterium
GCGTCCTCGAGGGCCGCCAGCGTGTCGGCGGCCGTGCGCGTCCAATCGTAACGCGCCAGCACCGCGGGTGCTTCGGCCGCGAGAGCGGCGCGCGCGTCCGGCGACTGCAGCAACTCCAGCAGCGACGTCCCAAGTGTGGGCACGAGGTCCGGTCCCGGAGCGACGTAGCGCGCGGCGGGTCCGTACACCTCGCGCCCCACGTCCGTGTCGAGCACCAGCGGCGCCAGTCCGTATGCCATGGCTTCGAGGGGTGTCAGGCCAAACCCTTCGTAGTCGGACAGGAACGCAAACACCGTGGCTTCGCGGTACAGCGCTTCGAGCGTGGCTTCGTCGACGTACGAACGGAAGCGTACACGCGCCCGCACGTTCTCCGGAGCGCGGTCGAGATGGTGGGCCAGTTGCACCTGAGGCGGCAGGCGGTTCTCACCAACGATCTCCAGCCGGGCGCCGGGGAGCCGTGGCGCGACGATGGTGGCAAAGGCGTCGACGAGCGCGTCCACGTGGCGCCGCGGCAGGATGGTGCCGACGTAAAGCACCACCGGCTGGCGCGGCACGTTGCCGGCTGCTGCGGGGCGGCGCATACCGGAATAGACCGCGCGTACACGATCGGGAGGCTGTGCCAGGCGCGACACGATTTCGCGCTTCGAAAATTCCGACACGGTCAGGATCACGCGGGCGCGCCGGGCGCTCCAGGCCGTGAGCGTGCGGCGGCGCAGGCCCTCGCGGGGAGCAAACCACTCGGGATGGGCCACGAACGACACGTCGTGAATGGTGAGCACGACAGGGCAGGGTGCTGTCAGTGGCGCGGAGTATCCGGGAGCAAACAGCACGTCGGGCCGCGCGTTCGCCAGCGCCCGCGCCAGCGTCCACTGCTCCCACGAGGTGCCGCCACGGCCGGGAAGTATCCGCACGCGATTGGCCAAGGGCGCCGGCACGGCCGGCGTCGAGGGCGCGTACAACGTCCACGTGTGGCGTCGGGCATCGGCCGACGTGCTCCACTCGGTCAGCAACTCGAAGAGGTAACGTCCAACGCCGGTGGGGCGGCCCCACAGTTCGCGCGCATCGACGGCAATGTTCACGAAGCCGCCTCGTGCGCGGCGCGATAGGCCGACCAGGCCAGGCGTGCCGTAGTGGCCCACTGGAACGCCTCGGCCCGGGCCAGTCCCCGGGCGGCTGCCGCGGCGGCCTGCTCGGGAGACAGCAGCGTCGCCATGGCGCCGGCAAATCCTTCCGCGTCGCCGGGATCGATCGGTACAGCAGCGTCACCGGCGACCTCGGGCAGCGAGCCGCCCGACGAGATCACCACCGGCACGCCGCAGGCCATGGCTTCGAGCACCGGCAGGCCGAATCCTTCGTCGAGCGACGGCAGCACCAGCATGTGCGCGCCGGCCAGCAGCGCGCGCCGTTCGTGCTCGGACA
Source organism: uncultured Bifidobacteriaceae bacterium (assembly GCA_964653955.1). Classification (GTDB taxonomy): domain Bacteria; phylum Acidobacteriota; class Vicinamibacteria; order Vicinamibacterales; family UBA2999; genus VFZN01. The sequence goes on from CAZZGM010000627.1 coordinate 1,420, forward strand.
CATAGCCGGCCAGGCGGACGTGGCCGGAAAGCGCCGGCCCGCCGGCCATGGCCTGAAGTCTGGCCGCGGCCTCTCCCGGACGGCCGGCGAGAATCAGCGGCGGCGCGTGGGGCACGCGGCCGCGAAGGGCCCGGTAGGCGTCGAGCAGCACCTCGAGATTCTTGCGCGGTTCCAGCGTGCCGAGAAACAGCACGTGTGCGGGCGGCTGCGTCGCGCGGGTGGCACGCACGTCACCAGCCCAGCGGGGAGCACCGGCCGGGCACAGGTGGACACGCTGGGCCGGGACGCCGAGCGTGGTCACCACATCGGCCGCCGTGTAGGCCGACGACACGACAATGGCCCC
>CAZZGM010000628.1:0-1754 GCA_964653955.1 uncultured Bifidobacteriaceae bacterium
CCGCCGAAACGCGAACGCCACAGCTCCTCGGTCAGGACGACAACAGTATTGTCGCCACCGGGGCGGTCATCGTCGGGGCGGAAGGTGCGTCCGAGCAGGGGCCGCACGCCCAGCACGTCGAAGAACTCGTGCGAGACCTCCAGCCCCGAGAGCCGCTCCGGCGCCTCGCGCCCGCGAAGGTTGTAGCGCACGCGGTCATTGAGTGCGAGGCCCTCGAAGCGCGTCTGGTTGTTGCGCCAGTCGAGATACGCACCGCCGGACACGCTGTTGGGCGTGCCGTCCTGCAGCACCTCCTCGATCAGGACCAGTCGATCGGGTTCCGGATACGGTAGGGGCCTCAGCACTGCCGCGTCGAGGACGCTGTAGATGGCGGTGTTGGCGCCAATGCCGATGGCCAGGGTCAGGATCGCGACCATGGCGAAGCCGGGGCTGCGGCGGAGCAGCCGGACGCCGAGAGCGGCATCGCGCCACAGTTCCGAGAAGAACCGTCCGATGCGGCGGCGATCGTCGACACGGTCGCCGAGTCGCGCCAGGTTCCGTGTGGCAGCCGCACGGTCGCCAAACTCTCGCACCGCCTGCGCGCGCGCCTCGGCCTCGCTCGAGCCATTGCGCATCAGTTCCTCGGCCCGCATGTCGAGGTGGAACGCAAACTCCTCGTCGATGTCGGCGCGCACGTGCTCGCTCGTCCGTGACGGAAACCGGAACAGCCGCTTCACATCCCATGGCCGCATTGGCGTGTCCTCAGGCCGGCTCGTCGATGACCTTGAGCATGGCGTCGGCATAGCGCCGCCACGTCGAGATCTCGTTCTTGAGCTGTTTCCGTCCGGTGGGGGTGAGCGCGTAGTACTTGGCGCGCCGGTTGTTGTCCGAAAGCCCCCACTCGGCTTCGATCCACCCGCGCGCTTCCAGACGATGGAGCGCCTGGTACAGCGCCGCGTCCTCCATGGCCAGAGCGCCGTCGGTGCGCTCGCGGATCCAGCGCGACACGGCGTAGCCGTGCGCCGGCCCCTTCTGGAGCGCGCGCAGGATGAGCAGGCCGACGGTGCCCTGGAGCAGGGTGAGGGCGGGATCGTTCATGGTTCGGACTCTTGGACGGAGACAGCGCGGGAATGTTCCCTCACGACGTGAGTGGTGTCAAGTGCACGGCGCCTGAACCGTTCGCGAACTGTGGCGGGTAAGCAGGGCTCCGATGTGGGTCAGGCGCGTGCTCGCCACGCCGCGAGCACTTCGGCTTCCCTGTCTGCCGCAAGGCCGGCGCCGGGTGGCGGCGTGACGCGCGGAATCGACTGATCGGCCGCGGGCCGCGTGTGGTGCCAGTCGAGCGTTGCCTTGGTCGTGTCGGCGAGTGAGCGGAAGGTGAGGCCCCTGGCCAGGGCGCGCGCGATGCTGACACGGCTCCAGCCGTCGTTGTCCTTCTCGGCCGGCACCCACACGGGCAGGTGGCTCCAGCCGTCCACCTTCTGCTCCCGGAGGAACTCGGACGGCACCCAGGTGAACGTCACGTCCAGATCGCCCGTGACCGCCGCGCGAATGCCCGCCACCATCTCGCCCATGGTCAGCGGCGACCGAGGGCCGGTGGCGTTGTAGACACCGGTCACCCGATCCTCGGCAAGGCGGATGATCCACTCGGCCAGATCGCGCGCGTCGATGATCTGCACCGGGTCGGTGCCGTCGCCGGGCACGAGCACGTCGCCGCCGCGCGCGATGCGCACGGGCCAGTAGGTGAAGCGATTGCTCGGATCGCCGGGTCCGAC
>CAZZGM010000629.1:0-1751 GCA_964653955.1 uncultured Bifidobacteriaceae bacterium
GACACGCTGGCGGCCCTCGAGGACGCTGCCCTTGCCCGCTGACCTGCCCGACGTGGCCATCATCATCGTCACCTACCAGTCCCGTGAGGAGATTGGTGCGTGCCTCGACTCCGTGATGGGACATCCGGCACCGTTCACCTCGCAGGTGGTGGTGGTGGACAACGCCTCACCGGACGGCACCGCCCGGTTCGTCCGGGAGCGCTGGCCGGAGGTGCAGGTGATTGACGCCGCGGGCAATCTCGGCTTTTCGCGCGCCAACAATCTGGGCGCGGCGTCCTCGCAAAGCGAGTTTCTCCTGCTGCTCAACCCGGACACCGTGGTGCCGCCGGGCGCGCTGGCCACGCTCGTTCGCGAACTGGCCGCCGCGCCGGATGCCGCCATTGCCGGCCCGCGGATCGTGGACGCCGGGCACCGGCCGGAGGTCTCGTTCGGCCCGCGTCTGACGCCCTGGGGCGAGTTCCGGCAGAAGCTCCTGCTGTGGCTGTACCAACGCCGGGTCGGCGCGGTGGTGCGGTATGTCGAACGCCGGAGCCGTGAGGCTGGCGATCGTGAGTGGATCAGCGGCGCCTGTCTGCTGGTGCGCCGGCAGGACTTCGACGCCGTGGGCGGCTTTGACCAACGCTTCTTCATGTACATGGAGGACGTGGACCTGTGCACCTCCACTCGCGCGCGCGGCCGGCGCGTGTTGTTCGTGCCCCAGGCCGAGGTGTTGCACCTGCGGGGACGGTCCGCTGGACGTAATCCGGCAACCGAACGGCTGCGACGCCTGAGCCAGCTTGCGTATTACGACAAGCACCTGCCGCGATGGACGGGCGCGCTGCGGTGGTATCTGCGGCTGACCGGACGGGGGGCCTATGCCTGAACGTCCGCGGGTGGCCATCGACGCGCGCAAGCTGCGCGACTTCGGCATCGGCACCTACGTCCGCAACATTCTGGTGGAGCTGTCGCGCCTCGACACCGAGGAAGACTTCGTGGTGCTGGCGCGTCAGCGCGATCTGGAGCTGGCCACGTCGCTCGCGCCGCGTTTCCGTGTCGTGGCCGAAGATGCTTCGCCCTACTCCATCGGCGAGCAACTGCGCATTCCCATGCGGCTGGCCCGCGAGCGGGTGACACTGGTCCACGAACCGCACTACGTACTGCCGCCGGCCACGCCGTGCCGTTCGGTGGTGACCATCCACGACTGCATCCACCTGATGTTCCCGCAGTACCTGCCGAGCCGGCTGGGGTACGTGTATGCACGTTCGTCGATGTTCATGGCCACGCGGCGCGCGGCACGCATCCTCACGGTGTCCGAAGCCTCGAAGCGCGACATCCTGCGCTTTTTCGATGTGCCCGCCGACAAGATCGAGGTGGTCCACAACGCCATCGACGAGCGGTTTCTCACACCGCCCGACGAGGCCACCACCGATCGTGTCCGCCAGCGCTACCAGCTCGACCACCCGTTCATCCTGTACGTCGGCAACATCAAGCCGCACAAGAACCTCGACCGCCTCATCGACGCGTTCGGGCGCATGCGTCCTCACGGACCAGATAACCTCAAGCTCGTGGTCATTGGCGACGAGGTGTCGAAGTACCCCTCGCTGCGTCAGATGGTGCACCGGCACAAACTCGACAAGCACGTCCGCTTCCTCGGCTTCCAGCCGCAGGAAACGCTGGCGTCGTTCTATCGCCTGGCCAGCACGTTCGTGTTCCCCTCGCTCTACGAGGGCTTTGGCCTGCCGCCGCAGGCCATGGCCTCGAGCGGCGGCAGG
>CAZZGM010000630.1:0-1750 GCA_964653955.1 uncultured Bifidobacteriaceae bacterium
CGCCACTACGGCATCGTGATGGCCGACATCCACGAGGCGCTGGCACGTAACAACGCCAACTCGAGCGGCGGCATCCTTCCTCAGGGTCCCGAAATTTTCCTCGTCCGCGGCCTCGGCCTCATCACCAGCGTCGACGACATCCGGAACATCGTTCTCAAGGAAGTGGACGCCACGCCCGTCTACGTGCGTGACGTGGCCGAGGTGCGCCTTGGCGAGGAAGTCCGCTACGGCGCGATGATCAAGGGCGGCTACACCGAGTCGGTCGGCGGCATCGTGATGATGGTGGCGGCCGGCAACGCCAAGGACATCGTCCAGCGCATCAAGGCACGTGTTGCCGAAATCAACGAAAACGGCATGCTGCCGGACGGCCTGCAGATCGTTCCCTACTACGACCGTTCCGAACTGGTGGATGCCGCCATTGCCACCGTCAGCCGCGTGCTGATGGAAGGCGTGGTCCTGGTCATCATCGTCCTGTTCCTGTTCCTGGGCGACCTGCGTTCGAGCGTGGTGGTGATTGCAACGCTGCTGCTGACGCCACCGCTGACGTTCCTGGTCATGAACTACTACGGCATGTCGGCCAACCTCATGTCGCTGGGCGGCCTGGCCATTGCCATCGGCCTGATGGTGGATGGCTCGGTCGTGGTGGTCGAGAACGTCTTCGCGCGGCTCGGCCCGGCGCGCGGCGAAGAACGGGAACGCCGCGTGCTCGACGCCGTGCTGGAGGTGGGCACGCCGGTCATCTTCGGCATCTGCGTCATCATCCTCGTCTTCCTGCCCCTCATGACGCTCGAGGGCATGGAAGGCAAGATGTTCGCGCCGCTGGCCTACACCATTGCCATTGCGCTGGCCATCTCGCTGGTGCTGTCGCTCACGCTGTCGCCGGTGCTGTCGTTCTACCTGCTGAAGGGCGGCGGCGACCACGACACCGCGCTCGTGCGCCTGCTGAAAGCGCCGTACACGCGGATGCTCGACTTCGCGCTCCGCCGCGAAAAAACCACGCTGCTGGCGGCGGTGCTGCTGTTTGCCGGATCGATTGCGCTGTTCCCGTTCCTCGGCACGTCGTTCATTCCCGAACTGCGCGAAGGCACGATCTCGCCCAACATGGACCGCGTGCCCAACATCTCGCTGGACGAGTCGCTGGTGATGGAAATGGAGGCCATCAAGCTGCTGGGCGACGTGCCCGGCATCCAGCACATCGTGTCGCGCATGGGCCGCGGCGAATCGCCGGTGGATCCCGCCGGCTACAACGAGAGCGACATGATGGTCCACCTGAAGCCGCAGAACGAACGCGGCGGGCTCACGCAGGACGACATCGCCGAGATGGTGCGCGAGCGGCTCTCGACCATGCCCGGCGTGAACATGGTGATGGCGCAGCCCATCTCCGACCGCGTGGACGAGATGGTGACAGGCGTACGCGCCGACATTGCCGTGAAGGTGTTCGGCGACGATCTCGACGAACTGGTGACACGTGCCAACGACGTGGCCCGCGTGGCCCGCGGCATCGAGGGCACCGGCGATATCAAAATCGATCGGGTGGTCGGGCAGCAGAACCTGAACGTCACCATCGACCGTGCCGCCATTGCCCGGCACGGGTTGAACGCATCCGACGTGCACGACGTCATCGAGACCGCCATTGGTGGCCGTGCAGCCACGGAAATCTACGAGGGCGAACGCCGCTTTCAGGCGGTGCTGCGCTTCCCGGAACATCTGCGCGACAGCGTGCCCCAGATCCGGAGCCTGCTCATCACGG
>CAZZGM010000631.1:0-1734 GCA_964653955.1 uncultured Bifidobacteriaceae bacterium
GTCCGCCACGTGTGATGCAGCGACTGTCCGGCGTGCACGTGCAGGTTGAGCAGACGCGACAGCGGCAGATAAATCTGTACCACCTCGTCCAGCGACAGCCGTTCGTTGAGGCCGCGCAGCGCGTCGAGGTCGTGCTCCGACAGCGTCAGCGGCGTGTTGTCACGGAGACGCGCCCACTGCTCGCGATCGAAGGTCAGAAACCTCGACAGGGGCGTGATGGAGGTGAGTGACATGCCGGAACCGCCCACAGCATGGCCCTTTCACGGAACCGGGTCAACCGGCGGGTGTGGTCCCGTCCACAGCAGGTCGTCCACGGTTTCGAAGAGGCGGAGGTGCGTCCGCAGCGTCGCCAGGTCGCGGAACAGGAGGGCCTGTTCACGATCGCGCGCCAGCGTGGCGGCCAGAGCCGCGGGCCGCGCCACGGCGACACCGGCGGCACTCCAGGCGGACGGGTCGTCCGGAATGGCTTCGAGATGGTCGAACCGCGCCAGCACGGCCGCCGCCGACTTGGCACCCCAGCCGCGCAGACCCGGATAGCCGTCGGACGAGTCGCCGACCAGCGCCAGGTAGTCGGGAATGGACGCCGGTGGCACGCCGAATTTTTCGACGACGCCCGTTTCGTCCCGGACGGTGCGGGTGCGCCGATCCAGCTGGACCACGCGTGTGCCCGATACCACCTGCGCCAGATCCTTGTCCGGCGTGCACACCAGCACCCGCGTCACACGCGGGTCAGCCGCCGCCGCCACCGCCGCCGACCCCAGTGCATCGTCTGCCTCGAACTCCACCATCGGCCACACCACCACGCCGAGCGCGCGCAATGCGTCCTCGAGCAAGGGAAACTGCGCGAGGAGCTCGGGCTCCACGCCTTCAGCCGTCTTGTAGCCGGGCCAGAGCTCGTTGCGGAACGACTCCACCACGTGGTCGGTGGCCACGCCCACGTGCGTGACGCCGGGCTTCATGAACCCCATGAGCGAGGCCAGCACGCCCTTCACGGCGCCGATGTTGCGTCCCTGCGCGTCGTGCGTGGGCGGCACCGCGTAATAGTGCCGGAACAGTTCATACGTGCCGTCGATGAGATAGACGTCCATGGATTGCCGTGAGGAAGGTCGCCGCCAGGAGCCACAACAGCGGCTCGACCTGGAAACGATACCGCGAGGATTCGAAGTAGGTCAGCATCGTACTGCCGGCCGTCACCCACACCACCTGCACGAGAATGCACACAATCAGACGGCCGCGGGCCCGGGCCTCGTTGTCGTCCGACGCCAGCAGGCGCCGCCCGTGCCAGACGGTTCCTATCAGCACGAGTGGGAGCAGGGTGTATGCACCCACCGGCGCCAATGGTCCCCAGCCGTGCACGGCCCGGTTATAGGCCGACTCGTACGCGCCAAGGATGGCGCGATGTCCCGCGTGCGGCGACGAGGCACTGCCCGTGCGTGGATGCCATTCGGTTGACGGTCCGAGATAGGCGCGCAGCCCGCTGGCGACGGCGCGAACGTACGTCCAGGGCGCGTGGATCAGGACGAAGCGGGCATCGTCGTGGCGTACGCGGTGGACGTCCAGCAGAATCTGGTGGTTGAAGTTGGGCGTACCGGTGGACGGATTCCGGAGTCTGGTGAGTTGCGGCGGTCCAGCGCCGTGCGCGTCCGCGCCGGCTTCGATGTAATGCTCCGGCGGTGCGTAGGCGCTGATGGCGGCGTACGGTGACAGATGGCCTTCGGCCATCCAGCGATCCCG
>CAZZGM010000632.1:0-1729 GCA_964653955.1 uncultured Bifidobacteriaceae bacterium
GTCTCGCCGAGAGGCACGAACCAGAGGCCGGTGTCACCCAGGATAGTGCTGCTGGTGGGCCGCGTTTCCTGGCTCGCGTCCTGAGCCCACGCCGGGGACCCAGATGCCAAGAAAACTGCCACGAAAATGGCAATACCGAGACGGATACTCATAGACGGAATCATATGGCTCACGATCGCTGGAAGTCAAACGGTTCGGGGACTTTACGCGTCCACCCACGGCAGCTCAGGCGTCGTCGCCCTCGTCCGGCCGCTCGCGCTTGCCGAACAGCCACGCCACGCCAATCCCGATGACGTAGAGCACGAGCATGGGCGCCGCCACCAGAGCCTGGCTGACGGGGCTGCCGTCCGGCGTGACCACGGCGGCCACGATGAAGATGATGAGGACGGAGTACTTGATGTTTCTGGCCAGAAATCCCGCGGACACGATGCCCAGCCGGGCCATGACCAGGATGAGGACCGGCATCTGGAACACCAGCCCCATGGCCAGCATCAGCTTGACGTAGAGCCCGAACACCGGGTCGATGCGCGGGGTGAAGATCACCCAGTCGTTCGAGAAGCTGGCAAAAAACCGCCAGGCGGCGGGAAACAGCACGTAGTGCGAGAAGGCCGTCCCGGCCACGAAGAGCGACGAGGACGTGACCACGAAGGGAATGGCCAGCCGCTTCTCGCGGGCGTAGAGGCCCGGGGCAATGAACAGCCATACCTGCCACATCACGTAGGGTGAGGCGAGGATGACGCCCGACAACGCGGCAATCTTCAGCATGATGAAGAACGCCTCGCCCGGCTCCGTGAAGATGAACGAGCCGCCGGGGATGTCGGCGGTGAGCCGCGCGTAGACGAACGCCTCGGTGTAGTCGATGAAGGCAAACGCCACCAGGAACCCGACCAGCAGCGCTACCACCGCATGTGTGATGCGCTTGCGGAGTTCGTCGAGGTGTTCGAGAAAGGTCATGCGCCCGTCCAGCGGCTCGTCCTCGTCGCCAAATGGCGAGGCGGCATCGCTGGAGGCGCGTGCGGGAACGGGAGCCGGACTGGCGGCCGGCTCGGGTACCGTGGGAGTGTTTTCTTCGTCCTCCCGCTTGGGGAACGGGACCAGGGCCATGGGGACTAGCGGGAGACGGTCTGGCTGGGGGCCGACGTTTCGGATGACTCCGCGGGTGGTTCGGCCTGGCGCGCGGCCGCGGCCGTTTCCTTCTGCTCTTCGAGCTTGATTTCCTGCTCGAGCGTGTTCTGAAGGTCGTTGGACGCCTTCTTGAATTCGTTGAGGCTCCGGCCGAGCGACTTGCCCAGCTCCGGGAGCTTCCTGGGGCCGAAGATGATGAGCGCGATCACGAAGATGATGATCAGCTCGGGCATGCCGATGGAACCAAACATGGAGTGCTCCAGTGCGCCTCGAAACGGCCGGATGGCCGGAGTGGACGTCCAAGGGAAAGTATACCCCAGGCATCACCGGGAAGTCCTTGCCGGGTGGGGGGTTAAAGGTTAGCATCGCCCTATGCGCACCAAGTCGGTTCTGGCGGTCGCGTTGGCTATTGGTGGGTCGGCGGTTCTGGGCGGCCTGTACGGTCCCCGGGCGCTGGCCACGCAGGATCCCGTGTCGGGCCACTACCGGACGTTCACGGCTGCCCTGGCCGCCATCCAGAGCGAGTACGCCGAAGAAATTCCGTCCGACCGGCTGGTGTACGGTGCCATCAACGGCATGCTCCAGACGCTCGACCCGCATTCGA
>CAZZGM010000633.1:0-1725 GCA_964653955.1 uncultured Bifidobacteriaceae bacterium
CAGATCGCGAGCCGGCCAGGCGCGGGCACCGGGTACCTCGGTGGCCACCAGCAGCGACACGACATCACGAAGCGGCTTCAGCATGCCGTCCAGGTCCTTGTCCTGCATGGCGGCCAGCACGAATGGCAGTGGGGCAACGCTGGCATCACGCAAGTAGGACGCAAGAGCCTCGGCACCGGCCGGGTTGTGGGCGGCATCCAGCAGCACGCGGCCCCGCGGCGTCCGCAGCCACTCGAGCCGGCCCGGCCATCGCGCGCTGGTCAGGCCCGCGACGATGGCGTCTCTGGTGACGGGCACGCCCTGAGCGGTCAGTACCTCGAGCAGACGTACGGCCGTTGCGGCGTTGGCCACCTGATGGCGTCCGGCCAGGGCAAGACGCACGGGAGTGTGGCTCTCGCCCTGGTTGTGAAGGACGACCGACGCCACACCTTCGTCCACGCCAGCCTCCGTCACGGCCCCCTCCGCGGGTACGATCGGCGCACCGACGGCGGCGGCGGTCCGATAAACCACCTCCATGGCTTCGCCGGGCAGGGCGCCCACCACCAGCGGAACGCCGGGCTTGGCAATGCCGGCCTTCTCCGCTGCAATGGCCGCCAGCGTGGATCCGAGATGCCGCTCGTGGTCCATGGCAATGGACGTGATGGCCGTCGCCGCCGGCTGGACGATATTCGTGGCGTCGAATCGGCCGCCGAGCCCGACTTCGATGACGGCGATGTCTACCTGCGCACGGCGGAACACGTCGAATGCCGCGGCCGTGGTCACTTCGAAAAACGTGGGCGACACCTCGAGCCGTCCGTCGGCACGGGCCGCATCGGCGGCGGCCAGCACGCCGGCGACACTGGTTTCGAACGTGCCGGCATCCACCGGCGTGCCGTCGATGGCGACGCGTTCCTCGATGCGATCCAGATGAGGTGAGGTGTAGAGCCCGGTGCGGAGGCCGGATGCGCCGAGCGCGCGCTCCACCATGGCGCACACCGAACCCTTGCCGTTGGTGCCGGCCACGTGGATGACGGGGCAGGCACGCTCGGGGTGGCCGAGCGCGTCGGCCAGTACGTGCATGTTGTCGAGGCCGAGCTTGATGCCGAACGCCTCGAGCGCGAACAGGCGATCGAGGGTGCGGCTCACTGCCCCATGAAGCGGAGGGCGCGGGCGAGCGTATTCTTCATCTCGCGGCGGTCGACCACCAGGTCGAGCATGCCCCGTTCCAGCAGGAACTCGCTGCGCTGGAACCCTTCAGGGAGCTTCTGGCGGATGGTCTGTTCGATGACGCGGGGGCCGGCAAACCCAATCAGCGCGCGAGGTTCGGCAATGTTGAGATCGCCGAGCATGGCGTAGCTGGCCGTCACGCCGCCGGTGGTCGGGTCGGTGAGGACCGACACGTAGGGAAGACGGGCGCGGTCGAGCCGTGCGAGCGCCGCCGAAATTTTCGCCATCTGCATCAGCGACAGCGCCCCTTCCATCATGCGGGCGCCGCCCGAGCACGACACGATGATCATGCCGGCGCGCCGCTCGATGGCCAGCTCGATGCCCTGGACGATTTTTTCGCCCACTACCACACCCATCGAGCCGCCAATGAAGCTGTACTCCATGGAGGCAATCACGGTGGGCATGCCCGCCAGCCGGCCGACGCCGACGATGACGGCGTCGGATTGCCCGGTGCCGGCAATGGTCTTGGTGAGCCGATCGCGGTAGGGTTTGGTGTCGGTGAACGTCAGCGGATCGTTC
>CAZZGM010000634.1:0-1715 GCA_964653955.1 uncultured Bifidobacteriaceae bacterium
GCGCCAGCGGCACGCGGCCGGTGACGGCGTCGAGCACTTCGGGAATCTGGCCGGGATGCGCCACGCCAATCGTGTCGCTGATTGCCACTTCGAACACACCAAGGTCCAGCAGCCGGCCGGCGACCTCAGCCACCTGGGACGGCGCCACGGAGCCTTCGAATGGACAACCGAAACACGTGGAGAGATAGCCGCGCACGCGCATGCCGCGGGTGCGGGCGGCATCACAGACCGCGCGATAGGTGACGAGCGACTCGTCGATGGTCTGGTTGATGTTGCGTTTGCTGAACGTTTCGGACGCGGCCGCGAAGATGGCCACTTCGTCCACACCGGCGGCCGCGGCCCGTTCGAGGCCGGCGAGATTGGGAACGAGCGCCGCGTAGCGAACACCGGGACGGCGGCTGATGCCGGCAAACACGTCCGACGCATCGGCCATCTGCGGTACCCACTTCGGCGAAACGAACGCCGACACCTCGATGACCGAATGACCGGCCGCCGACAGCGCGTCGACGAAGGCGATTTTCGCCGCTGTGGGCACGACGCCCTTTTCGTTCTGGAGACCGTCGCGCGGACCGACCTCCACCACCGTCACGCGGGAGGGCAGGCCCGTCAATCGTCGAGCTCCACCAGCGCGACATCGGGCTGGACCAGTTCGCCGGTCGTGCACCGCACGGCCTTCACCCGGCCGGCCCGCGGCGCGCGAATGGGCAGTTCCATCTTCATGGCTTCGAGCACGAGCACGGTATCGCCCTCGGCCACCTCCGCGCCGGGCTCCACCAGCACCTTCACCACCGTGGCTGGCATCGGCGCCATCATTGCCCCCGCAGCCGACGACTTACGGCGTCCGCCGCGCGCCTGCGGGTTTTCGATCTCGGCGATGTAGACGACGCCGTCGATGGAAATCCATCGGGCATCTCCCGCGTCGGCCACCGCGACGTGCCAGCGGCGTATGTCGTTGCTCACGACATACACGCCTGGCGATGCGGCTTCGACGGAAAACGTGTGATCGTCGATGTGGACGTGGCCGTGCGTGTCCACACGTGCCACGATGAAGCGGTCGTCGAGCCGCAGTGTGACGGATGTCATCGGATGCGCCACCCCCCGAGTGTGGCGAACGGGTCGGCCGCTTCGCGGCGTCCTGATGTTTGTCCTCCCTGTCCGTTGATGGCAACCGGCCGGTGAGCCGCCGCGGCGGCGAATGCGGCTACCGGTGCGTCGGTGTCGCGTGGCGCGCGCAGACGCTCGCCTTCGCGGTCGAGATAGCCGGTGTCGACCTGGCCGGCCACGAAGGTGTCGTCCTCGAGCAGCGTGATGAGAAACGGGATGTTCGTCCGCACGCCCAGCACGTGGTAGCGCCGGAGTGCGTCCACGGCCCGGAGGCGCGCGGCCTCGCGCGTTTCGCCGGCAACGATCAGCTTGGCGACCATCGGATCGTAGTGAACGGGAATGTCGCCGCCTTCCACCACGCCGCTGTCGACGCGGATGCCCGGCCCCTGCGGCTCGCGATAGAGGAGTAGAGGGCCGGCCTGCGGCAGGAAGTTCTGCGCCGGGTCTTCGGCATACACGCGGCACTCGATGGCGTGACCGCGCTGCAGCAGATCCTGCTGCGTCCAGGGCAGCGGTTCGCCGGACGCGACCCGCAGCTGCGCGTGGACCAGATCGACGCCGGTGACCATCTCGGTGACGGGATGCTCGACCTGCAAACGCGTGTTCATTTC
>CAZZGM010000635.1:0-1701 GCA_964653955.1 uncultured Bifidobacteriaceae bacterium
GCCGGCAGGATGATGACATCCTGGCCGGCCGTTTCGGACGCGGAGGCCCGGGAGAGGTATCCTGAAGGCTGGACGGCGCCCCGGCCCTATCTGCGGATTGTTCCGCAGCCCCGTGGCTGAACCGCGCCTGGAGGAACAACGGAACATGACACGACGCACACTCCTGATGGGCACCGCGGTGCTGGCAGCCGGCCTCGGTCTCTCGGTGGTCTACGCGCAGCAGAAGGCCGACACGGCCCTTCCACCGGTCACGGTGTTCAAGTCCGCCACCTGTGGGTGCTGCAGCCTCTGGGTGAAACATCTCGAGGCGAACGGGTTCCAGGTGGAAGCCCGGAACGTCTCCGACGCGCAGTTGAACGCCGTTGCGATGCAGGGCGGTGTGACCGACGACCTGCGTTCGTGCCACACGGCTACGGTCGGAGGTTACACGGTGGAGGGCCACGTGCCGGCCGCCGACATCAAGAAGATGCTGACCGAAAAGTCCGCCATTGCCGGCATTTCAGTACCCGGCATGCCACTGGGCTCGCCGGGCATGGAACAGGGCAACGTGAAGCAGCCGTTCGATACGGTGGCGTTCACGAAGGACGGCCAGAAGACGGTGTTCGCCAGCCACCGGTAGTCCGGCGACCAGTCGGCGCCACCCACGAGGGGCCTCCGCCCACGCGCGGGGCTCCTCGTTTGGTGATCTCGTGAGGTGTTGATGTCGCGATCTCAGTCTGAAGATCTGACGATCGAGCTTCAGATCGCCAGCTCACGCGCTCGCAGGTCGACGATCTCCACATCAATACATCACGAGATCACCAAATCTCTTCGACCGTCGCTCTGCGCACGTCTTCCAGAGCGGCGGCGGCGTCTTCGACGAGCGCGTCGATCTGTGCGGCGTGCGTCCGGAAGCTCAGCACGCACACGCGTCCCAGATAGCGGCCGCGTGCGACGGCGCCGGTGACCATTACCCGGCCGCGCGCCGTGATGCCCGCCATGAGCGCGCGTGTGGCGGCATCTTCCTGCTCGAGCGTCGCGCCGGGCCAGCTCACGTGAAACGCGAACAGCGACAGCTCCGGCGGCGCGTCCATGACCATGCCCGGCAATGCCGCGACGCGGCGAAACGCCTCGAGCGCCAGGGCCCGCTTCTCCGCCACCGCCGCCCGGTAGGCCGCGGCACCGTACAACTTCACGGCCAGCCAGACGCGCAGGCCGGGAAAGCCGCGTGACAAATCGGGCCCGTGCTGGCTCGGGTCGTAGAACTCGTCCGGTGACGGCATGGCCGGCAGATAGTCGGCCGTGGCCGCGTGCGCGGCGCGCAGCGCCGAACCGTCGCGGACCAGCAGCGCGCCGGTACCGTACGGCAGGAACATCCCCTTGTGCGGATCCAGGGTCAGCGAATCGGCGCGCTCAAGCCCCCTCAGCACGCGACGGCCATCCTCGCAGAGGTGGAAAAAGGCGCCGTAGGCACCATCCACGTGATGCCACAGCCCTTCTGCGCCGCAGAGGTCGGCAACGCCGTCCAGGGGATCCACGGCCCCCGTATTGGTCGTGCCGGCGGTCGACACCACGGCCAACGGCAGCAGGCCGTCGGCGCGATCACGGGCAATGGCGTTCGCCAGACCGTCGAGCGGCAGCCGGTATTCGCTGTCGCAGGTCATGACACGAACACGGTCCGGGAAGATGCCAGCCAGCCGCGCCGCCTTCGTCACGCAGTGA
>CAZZGM010000636.1:0-1700 GCA_964653955.1 uncultured Bifidobacteriaceae bacterium
GGACGTGGCGAGATGCGGCAGCCGGTAGTAGTGCAGCGGAGCCTCGACGTGGAAGGGGTTGGCGGGCAGCACGTCGCCCTTGGCGAGTTCCGCCACCACGGTGCGGCGCCACACATAGTCGGCCGTGAAGTAGGCACGATAGGCCTTGCCGTCGGATACTTCGGCGCCGACGTTGGCAAACGGTGCGGTCACCACCAGAGGCACGACGAGAAGCGCTGCCGCCAGCGCGGAGCGGTCGGCCCTCTGCGTTTCCGGGAACGGCCAGCGGTCGGGGACGCGGCGCGCCAGGGGGACGAGGATCGATACCAGTGCCGGCGCTGCAAACAGCGTCCACGAGCCGCGCGCGCCCGCCAGCCAGAGTCCGAGCAGCGCCAGGCTGCTGAGGCCGAATCCAACCACCGGACCAAACGCCACGACCGGCAGCCAGCCGGCGCGGCGCCCCGCGACCGCGCGGATGATGAGCAGGCCCGGGGCCAGGAACGCGGCTTCTTCGACCAGCGTGATCCCGAGCACGCGCGGGCGTGCGACCACCCACAACGGAATCGCCAGGGCCGCCACGCTGGCCAGCACCAGCCAGAGCGGCTGCGCCATCTGACGTGCAACGAAATCCTTGATACGCGAACTCACTTCCTGCTGCTCCTGAGCGCCTTGACGGAGGGCATGGCCTGAGGGGGGCCGCCGCCGGTGCCCGTGTTGGCGACGATGATGGTTCGTGTTTCGAACTGGATGCCTTCCTGCCGCCACTGCTTCAGCCGGTCGCGCAGCACCTGCAGCGTGACTCGCTCCGTGCGGGGCACGCCGACGCTGTCGAGGCGATCGATGACGGCCAGCTCGAGGTCGGCCACACCCTTGCCGGCGTCGAGGGCGAGGAAGCCGCGGCCGTCCGACAGGGGGATGATGGCGACGCCGGGCAGCTGCTGCATGACCGCGGCGTTGACGACAATGAGCGCGCGGCGGTTGGGCAACTGGACCAGTTCGGCGTGGGCGACGGGCTTGCGCTCGCGAGGCTTTGCCCGTTCACAGAGGCGGACGATCGCCCAGGCCGGGTCGGGGTGGATGCTCCGGAGTGCCTCGAGGGTGTCCTCAGGCAGCGTGACCGTTATCAGCCGTGCCGGTCGACCGAGCTTCGGCGGCCGGCCGCGACGGGCCGGCGAGGCAGACGTGCTCAATAAGCCCGACTATATCCGAGCGAAATCAGGCTCGTCGATATTTCCGCAGGAAAAAAAGCCGGCGCCGCGAGTGGGCCGCCGGCTGGTCGTGCGTGCACATCGTACCGCGACGCGGCGCGGCGAGCTACAGAGCCGCGGGCGTTTGCGGTGACGCCGGCGGAGCAGCCGGCGGCGGGGGCATGGCCGCGCCATCACCAGTGCGGCGCTTTTCCATGGACGCCCGGACCAGGAAGCGGGCATAGGGCACGACCTGCTTGATGGCCGCCACGTTCATCTGGCACGGGCTCAGGCAGGTGGGGCACTTCTCGTCGCGAATCATCCGGCGGTGCGCCTGCGACGTTTCGCGGAAGTACACCTCTTCCGGATCGTCTGTCGTCACGTTCCCGACGATGTCGCTGTTCTCGCAGAAGAACAGGTCGCCATTCGGGTTGAGCATGATGCCCTGGGTCATGAACGGGCACGGTGCCGTGCGGTGGTAGCCGTTGGCAATCATGTCCGCGTAGTGCATGTAGATGTAGTTCTGTCCGTCGA
>CAZZGM010000637.1:0-1699 GCA_964653955.1 uncultured Bifidobacteriaceae bacterium
GCCAACACCGGCCGGCTCCCCGTGGCGTTTCACGTCGGCACCTTTGCCGGTATCCCGGACGTCGACGGCGAGACGCAACTGGCCTGCGAAGCACGGTTCGCGACTGAGCCGCCGCAGTACGTCACGCGTCCGACGATTGTTCCGGCCGGACAGCTGCTGCCTGTGAATGGTGGCATCTGTGGCTGGCGCCGCGAACTGACGCCGTTCGTCCACTACACCGTCTGGGCGCCGGAGCAGGACTATCGCCGCTTCGACGACATCTGGATGGGCGTCATCCTGAAGCAGGTGCTGGACCTGGCTGGCCAGCGCCTCAGTTACGGACCGCCAGGCGTGCGGCATGAACGAGCGTCGGATGCACGGCAGAACGCCCGGTTGGAGCACACCGCGAAGGGCTGGAACGAACTGTTCTGGGAGCAGCTGCTGGCCGCGGTGGCCGCCCGTCGTCCAACGGCCACGATGACGCTCGATGCCGCCTGGGATTTGCTGGCCACTGCGCTCGACGACATCGACAATCCCTGGGCGACACGCGAGGCTGCGGCCATGCGACGCTGGAGGGCGTTTTTTTGAGCCTGCTGCTGCGCCTGTGGCCGCGCCGGCGCCCCTGCGCCATTTTCACGGTGGTGCGCGACGAGGCGGTGTTCCTGCCGATCTGGCTGCGTTATTACTCGCGGCATTTCTCGCCGGCCGAGATCTTCGTGTTCGATCACGGCAGCAGCGACGGCAGCGTCGATGCGGCACGTAAGAGCTTCGCGTTCCAGTACACGCGGCTGGATCATCCGGTGTACAACGACTTCGGCTGGTACACCGGCCTCGTCCAGGATCAGCAGCGCGAACTGCTCGAGACGCACGACGTGGTGGTGTTTGCCGAAGCGGACGAAATCCTCTGGCATCCGTCCGGGCTGCGGCACTATCTCGCGGCGTTCGAGCCGGAGGTCATCTGCGCCACCGGGTGGAATATCTGGCACGACCGGCGGGAGGAGCCGGAACTGGATCCCGGCCGCCGTATTCTCGCGCAGCGCCGCTTCTGGGTGCGCAATTTCGAATACGACAAGCCGTTGATCACGCGCATGCCGCTGACCTACGAGTTCGGTTTTCACACCTGCCTCGAGTGCGGAATTCTGGATCCGTCGCTGTTGCTGCTCCATCTGCACACGATGGACTTTCAGATTGCGCTCCGGAAGCATCAGCGGACGCGCGCCTATCGCGACTATTCGGACGAAGCCGTGTCGCGCGGCTTCGGTTCGCAGGGACTGCTCATTGGCGAGCAGTTTGCCGCCTGGTTCGACGCATATGGCGAGGCGGATCGCCGGCAGCAGATTCCACGTCAACTGCTGCGGGCACAACCGGTGTGAGCCATGAAGGTGTCCCAGGGCGTTACGCAGCGTTTGCGACTGAGCCGTGCGCTCTGGCTCATCGCGCTTGCATGCCTGGCGCTCGTCGTGCGCCTGTGGGGGCTCACCTTCGGGTTGCCACTGCTCTCCAACTACTACATCCGGCCGGACGAAACGCTGGTCGTGGTGCCGGCCCTGGAACTGTTTGCACGCCATGGCAATCCTGGCCACATCGACTATCCCGCCGGAATGATTGGCTTGCTGGCCTTCATCTACCAGCCACTGCATATGCTGCTCGCGGCCACCGGCCACGCATTGCCATCGCTGATCGATGACGCCGGCGCGAACCCGTCACGCTACTTCCTGGC
>CAZZGM010000638.1:0-1694 GCA_964653955.1 uncultured Bifidobacteriaceae bacterium
CGCCGACCTGAAGCAGGTCGGCGCGCGCAACATGCAGAACTTCACGCTCCTGCGGGAACTGGGGCGGGCCCGCAAGCCCGTACTGCTGAAGCGCGGCATCTCGGCCACCATCGAGGCGTGGCTGCTGTCGGCCGAATACGTGCTGGCGGGTGGTAACACCGAGGTCATCCTGTGCGAACGCGGCATCCGCACGTTCGAGACCGCCACGCGCAACACGCTCGACATCTCGGCCATTCCCATCGTCAAGCAGTTGAGCCACCTGCCGGTATTCGTCGATCCGAGCCACGGCACGGGCCGGCGCGACAAGGTAGCGCCGATGGCGCGCGCGGCCGTGGCCGCCGGTGCGGACGGCCTGATCATCGAGGTGCACTGCGATCCGGACCACGCCATGAGCGACGGTGCGCAGTCGCTGTTCCCGAGCCAGTTCGACCGGCTGATGGCCGAACTGCGGATCATCGCGCCAGCCATCGGGCGCAGCATCTGTCTCGAGCCGGTGGCGCGGCGCGGCTCGGCACGATAGTGAACGAGCGGCTGGCGATTGTCGGCGACGGCCTCATCGGCCGCTCCATCCGGTTGGCCTGGCAGCGCCGTGACCCAGATGCACGGGCCGTCAGCGTGGATCGCCACGACAGCCCGGACGCGCTGGCCGATGCCACGATCGTCGTGCTGGCGGCTCCGGTTGACGTCATCGTCGATCTGCTGCCACGCCTCCCGTCGCTCGCACCCGCCGCGGCGCTCATCACCGATGTCGGCAGCACCAAGCGCGCCATCGTTGCCGCGGCACGCAATGCGGGCCTGACATCGTTCGTTCCTGGGCACCCGATGGCCGGCGACACGGCGTCCGGCCCCGGCGCCGCGCGCGCGGATCTGTTCGACGATCGTTCCTGGTTCCTGCTGTCACGTGATGTATCTCCAGCACTGCTGTCACGTGCCGACACGTTCGTTCGTGCGCTCGGGGCGCGGCCGGTACTCCTGGACGATGACGGTGGGGAACATGATCGGGTGATGGCAGCCGTGAGCCATCTGCCACAGGTCGTGGCCACCGCATTGCTCGCATGCGCGGGTGAAGCCGTGGGTGCCGATGGCCTGCGCCATGCGGGCAGCGGCCTGCGCGGTACCACGCGGCTCGCCGCCAGCGCCGCGTCGGTGTGGGCGCCCATCCTGTCGACCAACGCCGGCGAAGTCGCGCCGCTGCTGCGCCGGCTGGCACGCGAACTCGAGGAGGCAGCCGATGTCCTGGACGATCCACGGGCCATGACCGACCTCTTCGCGCGGGCGCATCGTTTCACCTTCGATCCATAATGGCCGGATGACCAAGGTCATCGACACCGCAGATGCGGCGGTCGCGCGCATTCCGGACGGCGCCACGATCATGATGGGAGGCTTCGGCCTCTGCGGCATTCCCGAATGCCTCGTGGCCGCGCTCCACCGCCGCGGCACCCGCGACCTCACGATTATCAGCAACAACGCCGGCGTGGACGATTTCGGCATCGGCATCCTGCTCAAGGCCCGGCAGGTGCGCAAGATGATTTCCACCTACGTTGGTGAGAACAAGGAGTTCGAGCGTCAGTTCCTCCAGAAGGAAATTGAAGTCGAACTGGTGCCTCAGGGCACGTTCTCGGAACGGATCCGCGCCGGCGGTGCCGGCATTGGCGGCTTCTTCACGCCAACCGGCGTCGGCACCATCATTGCCG
>CAZZGM010000639.1:0-1693 GCA_964653955.1 uncultured Bifidobacteriaceae bacterium
CCATCTTCTCGCCGCGAAGGCTCTTGGCGCTCTGCTCGCCGAGCACCCACGTGAGGGCGTCGGCCACATTGCTCTTGCCGCATCCGTTGGGTCCGACGATGGCGGTGACACCTTCGTCGAACGCCAGTTCGGAGCGATCGGAAAAAGACTTGAAGCCAGAGATTTCGAGGCGTTCGAGGCGCATGACTGTTCGGCTGGAAGGGGAACGCCGGCCAGTCTAACAAGCCCCTTCGCTTGTGGCAAGACCGAAGGGGCACCCAATATCTTGGGGTCTACTGCCCTATTCCGGCGGCGGTGCGGTTTCGCGAGAGCTGGACCAGCCGTTCGGCCTCGGGAAACCGGGTGAGTGCGTAGCGAGCCTGCGGATCGGCGGTAATGAGCCGCTGGCGGGCCGTGGCAATGTCGAAGACGGCCGTGTCGATTTCAAACCGGATCATGGCGCGGATGAAGTCGAGGTCCTTCGTCCACGACTCTTCGTCAATCTTGATGAGCCGGTCGGCGACCAGCTTGCGGAAGTCGCTGACCATGGCGTCATCGACCTCGAAGCCGGGCTTCACGTACTTGAACGATGACGCCCGCGTGCCGGGGCGCTGGTCGTCTTCGCCGTAGAACTGCTCGGCAAACGTCATGAACAGCCCGCGGTTGAACAGCGAGCGGCCGAAGCGCGTGGGGTTGAACCCTTCGATCGGGCCATCGAACCGCTCGTCGGGTTCGATGCCGCCGCCCGAGTACACCTTGCGCCCACCGGTCGTGTATTTGAGCTGATCCGGCGTGTGGGCGGCCTCGGTCTGGTCCTTCATCGTGTAGGTGAGGTACTCGTCGAAGGTGCCGTCCCACGGCCGCTGAATCATGCGCCCGCTGGGCGTGTAATAGCGCGCCGTGGTGAGCGCGAGGCCGGCGCCGCCGCTGACGCGGTACACCGACTGGACGAGCGCCTTGCCAAACGTGGTTTCGCCCACGACGAGCGCGCGGTCGTAATCCTGCAGCGCACCGGAGACGATTTCCGAGGCGCTCGCGCTGCTGCGGTTCACCAGCGTGATGATGGGCAGCGACGTATAGCCGGGCGTGCCGGTGGCACGGTACTCCTGATCGGCGTTGGCGACGCGTCCGCGCGTGTACACCACCATCGAACCACGCGGAACGAAACGGTTGGTAATACGAATGGCCTGATCGAGCTGGCCGCCGGGATTGCTCCGCAGGTCAAGTACCAGACGCTTCATTCCGCGCTCGGTCAACGTGTCGAGTGCCGCGCCCAGATCTTCGTCGGTGTGCTCGGCGAAGTCCGTGATGCCGACATAGCCGGTTTCGTTGTCGATCATGAACACGGCCGAGAGGCTCGGAATGCTCACCTGATCGCGCCGCACGGCCATCGGGACGAGAGCGTCCAGCCCCTTGCGGCGAATGCCGATGTTGACGAACGTGCCGCGCGGACCACGCAATTTGGCGACGGCGTCTTCCGTGGTCCAGCCCTTGGTGCTCTCACCTTCGATTTCCGCAATCACATCGCCGCGGCGAATGCCCTGCTCATGCGCCGGCGATCCTTCGAACACGCGCACGGCGGTAATGTCGCCGTTGGGCCCCTGAATGGTGACACCCAATCCGTAGTAGCGGCCTTCCTGCCGCTCGCGCATCTGTGCGTAGCTGCGGGGATCCATGAAGCTCGAGTGCGGGTCGAGGGTCTGCAGCATGCCGT
>CAZZGM010000640.1:0-1687 GCA_964653955.1 uncultured Bifidobacteriaceae bacterium
TCGCTGATGACGCACGACAACGGGCTCGTCGTTGCCGTGGCGTCGAACGTCGCGTACGCCAACACGGCCGCTCTCGCGCAGAACGTGGCGGACGTGTTCGCCAGCCGTCGCTGAATACTCGCTTCGCCTAACCCGCCATAGATTCCCCCACTGCCACATGCGCGCCCTTGCCCTCTGCCTCGCCCTGCTGCTCGCAACCGCGTGCGCGGACATCGCAACCACGGGGGCCGGCATGCCGCAACCAGCAGTCAACGACATCTGGGCAGACGCACCAGTGTGCACCGCCAGGCACGTGGGGGTTTTCGGAGACGTCACAACGCTGACGGACGAGCGCGGCGTCTTCTATCGAACCGGCAACGACACCTGGCAGGCGTCGGCACTCGACCTGGACGATGCACATTCGGTGGCGCGGCTGCCGAACGGCCGATGGCTGATCAACGATACGAACAACCATCGTCTGCTCGAAACCGACGCGCTCGACGGTACCGGACGGACCGTCACCGTCTCCGAAGTGGATGGGCTCGCCCTCGATCGCCCACACGACCAGGTGGTGGATCCGGACACCGGTTTCGTGTACGTGATTGACGGGACGCGGCGTCTGCTGCGGTTCGGGACACTCGATGGCCCGATCGAGGCCTGGCGGTTCGCCACGCCCGAAGACATGGACTACGCGCGCGCACTGTCCTGGTTCGACGGCGCCCTGCACATCATCCACTCGAGCCGCGGACAGGTGCTGCGCATCGACGACTTCACCGCACGCACGTACACCGTGTTCAGCAGCCCGCGGCCTCGCGGCGGACCGGCGACATCCGCTACCCCGTATCGGGACTTTCCGGCAGGCGCATTGTCGACCACCGGCCTGGTGCTGAACGACGTCGAGAAGTTCGACGGCTGGTACTACGGCACGAATCTGTTCACGGAGGAGTATGCGGCTGGCGGCGATCCGCGCCCGGCGCGCCTGATTCGCTGGCGCACGTGGCACGACTTCGAACAAGGCACGTGGGAGGATCTCAGCGACCGGCTGCCCGGCCCCGACGCCATTCCTTACTACCTGTCGGTGCACGAAGGCGCGCTGTACGTGGCCCTGGCGGACCACAACCCCGCCCCATGCCCGGCCGGCCCCGTGGTTCGCATCGACAGCGTTCGGTGAAGGTGGACTGACTTCTAGTCCGCGTCCTCGTCATCCGGCCGCGGGCGCCAGAGGACCAGCACCTTGCCGACCGACTGCACCCGCGCGGCGCCGGTGCGGGCACACAGATCGTCCGCCACTTCGGCGCGGACCACACGATCGCCGGCGCTCACCCGCACCTTGATCAACTCGTGCGCGGTCAGCGCCCGCTCCACTTCGGTCACCACCGTGTCAGTCAGTCCGGCCTGTCCAATCTGCACCACCGGCTCCAGCGAGTGAGCGCGGGCCTTCAACTGGGCCCGCTGGCGGGGCGTGAGCGTAAGCGACATTCCGCGATTGTAGCCGCTCACCACGGCGGCAGCGTGTCGTGCATGTACTCCTTCAGGTAGGGATCGTCCGAGGCCAGCAGCTCCGCCACCGTCCCTTCGAAGTGAATACGGCCTTCGTGCAGGACGAGAAAGCGGGCCTGCTCGGCTTCCACCGGCTCGATGCGCACCTCGTCGCCCTCGCGCCTCGCGCGGTTCGAGGCGATGTACACCGCGTCACGAATCTGGTGTG
>CAZZGM010000641.1:0-1097 GCA_964653955.1 uncultured Bifidobacteriaceae bacterium
CTTGGCCGGGGACGGCGTCCTCACCGACACGTTCCACACGTCCACCGACCGGTAGACACCACGATGAAAGATGGTGCTGTTGAGTACGGCCACGCCAATGGCGCCGAGCTTGACATAGAACAACGGTTGCGTGGCAAAGCCGCTGGCCTGCGTGGCAAACAGCAGCAGGCCCGAGAGTGCGGCAAGTGCAAAGGCCGCGCGGGCGCACGGCAGCAGTAACTCCGCCAGCGCGTCCACCGGCAGGCGCGAGGCCACACCGAGCAGGCGCAAGTCGAACGCCACGGCCGTGCCCAGCAGCACGGCCAGCGCCCAGATGTGCACGGCTTCGACGGCCGGGTATCCCCAGGTCGAGGACCGGATCCACGCGGCCAGAACCGACCCTTCGGCCGCGGCCGCGAGGCCCAGCCACCCGTCGACCATCAGCGCAGTTCGACTTTCTTCCCGTCGATGGTGATGTTCTCCGCGCGCATCTCCGTCTCGATCTTCCGGTGCTGGTAGCCGAGGACCGTCGCACGCGTGCCCTCCGTCAGCATGGCCTCCGACAGACCACGCGTCTGCATGCGCGACACCGGCGCCAACACCACGTCCCACACCTTCCCACCCTCGTCAGCGCGCAGCTTCACGCTGCCGTGCGGGTTGGTGTACTCGGACTCGGTAATGGTGCCATTGACGGTGAGCGGGTTCTTCTCGTCGTACGAGGCCCAGCCGTGGTGCGCGAACGCCGTGGCCGCCAGCGCGGCAACGGCAACTCCGGTCATGACGATGTGACGCAGCCGGTGGCACGTGATCATGGGAACCTCCTCGGACAGCGCGTCCTCCGCGACTTGTACGCCCATCCGGCCGGGTGGTCAAGCACGGCCACAAGGACGGCTGCGCCCCCGGCAGAACCCGGCTGGAGTGTTATCCTCATCGGATGGTTCCCGTGCGCCAGATCACGCCGCGCATCCTGGTGGATGTCATCCGGCCCGCGCCGCTCTGCCAGGAAAAGGTGGCGTTCGCGTGGCGGATGGCCGTGGGACCCGGCGTGGCGCGGGTATCTTCGACACGGCTCGACGATCGAAAGGTCATTGTCGTCACCGTGCCGGACGCGCACTGGC
>CAZZGM010000641.1:1107-1687 GCA_964653955.1 uncultured Bifidobacteriaceae bacterium
CGTGGAGATCATCTTTCATGGCGGAAGCCGTCATCGTCAGCGCCGTACGCCTGCCCACCGGCAAGTTCCTCGGCACGCTCAAGGACTTCTCCGCCCCGCAACTGGGCGCTCTGGTCGTGCGTGAGGCCGTCACGCGCGCAGGCCTGGATCCTGCCGTCGTCGACGAATGCATCATGGGCAACGTCGTGTCCGGCGGTGTCGGCCAGGCGCCGGCACGTCAGGCCGCGCTCAAGGGCGGACTCAAGGAACACGTCGCCGCGCTCACCATCAACAAGGTCTGCGGCTCGGGTCTGAAAGCCGTGATGCTGGCGCACCAGGGCATCCTCACCGGCGACATCGAGGTGGCGGTGGCCGGTGGCATGGAGTCCATGAGCAGCGCCCCCTACCTGCTGCCGCGCGTCCGCGAAGGCCTGCGCATGGGTAACAGCCAGGTGATCGATTCGATGATCCACGACGGCCTGTGGTGCCCGTTCGAAAACTGGCACATGGGTAACGCCGGCGAGACGGTGGCGGACGCCTTCAAGGTGAGCCGCGACGAGCAGGACCAGTACTCGGTGGAGCGCCACCAGAAGGCCGCGGC
>CAZZGM010000642.1:0-1679 GCA_964653955.1 uncultured Bifidobacteriaceae bacterium
CGACAACCTTCGACAGTGGGACACCATCCGCGGCGTGCGCATCTGGGATGGTGTGGCGTGGATTGGATCGGGCGGCGGAAACTGACCGCGTGCATCGTGTGAACCGGCCGCGCTGAGCCGCTCGTCGCGAACACACTCACCGTACAAAAAAAGGGGGACGCCCGCGGCGCCCCCTTTCTTCGAACTCAGGGAAGAAGCTACCGCTTCTTCGCCTTCTTCGCCTTGGCCTTCTTGGCCGTCTTCTTGGCTGCCTTCTTGGCTGCCTTCTTTGCCGCCTTCTTTGCCATCGGTCGTATCCCCCCCTTCGGTTGGGTTATGCGTCAGGGTGTGCCGCCGCACCAGCGGTAGCCTCTGCCGCCTGGCACTCGGCTCGCGGGTGCCGGCTGTCCTGCGCCTTGCTGCGCGACTCTCGTGGGCGCGCGATCTGCGAAACAACGTGGAGCTTGTTCTGACGGTCAGAACCCACTCCGGACGGCGGTGAAGCCTCTTCTTCTGCTACTGCCGGGCTTCGCTCACCAACTTCGCTAACGGTCCTCCGGGGGGCCAGGTTTCTGCTTCCGAGCTCTCCGTTGTGCGTCAACGGATGCGCTTCACAAGCAGTGGCCTGAGCCTTACGCCCTCATACCAGATGTAGATTATGGATGAGAAGAAACGGTTGTCAAGAACAAACCGTTTGTTGTTGTCAACCAATCCTGCTTTCTGCTAGGCCGTCAGTTGGCTGCTGCAACAGGGATGTCGGCGTCAAGGCGACGCAACTGTAGGGTGTTTTTCGCTGCGGAGCGGGGGATTTCAGCGCATCCACGCGCGCTGGAGTTCGCGGGCGCGGCGGATGGCGTCGATCGGTGCGGCGGGATTCGATGCCAGCAGCGCGTCGACCATGGCGCGCGCGCGATCACGTTGCCCCAGCGTGTCGAGTTGCACGGCGATGTTCAACCGCGCGCGCACCGATGCCAGGCCGGCGTGCCGCACGTCGTTGGCCTCCGCGCGTGCGAGCAGCGACTCGGATGCGGCCAGGCTGCCCTCCACGTCCTTGAAGTACACGGCAAGAATCTCCGCTTCGCGATGCGCGAACAGCGGATTGCGCGGATGCCGTGCCTTCAGCTCGCGTACGAGCGTCAGGGCCTCGTCGAAGCGGCGTTCGTACCAGAGGTAGGCGAGGTGCAGCTGCCAGGCGGCTTCTTCGCGGACGATGATGCCGTTGCGGCGGGCGCGTTCCATCTGGGCCAGGCCTTCGTCGCGGTTGCCGCCGGGGAGCAGCAGCAGCCAGCGCGTCCAGCGGAACACCGCCGGCGCCACGCCCGCGTAGTAGCGGTAGACACCGACGCCGACTTCGGCGTCGGCCATATCGGGATCGATGGTGAGGGCCTGGTCGAGCACTTCCTTGATGCGTTTGCCGTCGCGGGCCGCGGCCAGCCGTTCGCCGCGAAGGATTTTCCATTGCCCGCGCACGCCCAGAGCAGCGCCGAGATAGAGCCACGCTTCGGCACGCTCGGATTCACGTGTGGTCCACGCGTCGGCCTCTTCCACGGCCGTCTCGACCTCGGCCAGGAAACGGTCGTCGAGCGAGCGGTTCAATGGATCGAGCTGGATGGTCCACCACGTGGCCAGCGCCGTGAGGCCCAGGCACGCGACGTCCGGTGCCGGCGGGCACGTGGCCTCGAGCGTGGCCGGAACGGCAT
>CAZZGM010000643.1:0-1676 GCA_964653955.1 uncultured Bifidobacteriaceae bacterium
CACTCGGCACCATGTAGGCGAACCGTTCGCCAGCCGCATCGAACGGATGAAACTCACCGAGCGCCAGCCGGGTGGCCAGCGTCGGCGCCAGTCCATCACGTTCCACGTTCTGCCTGTGACCTTCCACGTTTTGCCTTCCGCCTTCCGCCTTCCGCCTTCTGCCTTTTGCCTTTTGCCTTTTGCCTTCTACGGAATCACCGACGGATCGAACCGCAGGTAAACCGGCACCGTGACCAGCAGGTGCGCGCGCGCACGCAACGGTGCCGGCGACGCCTGCTCGGGCGCATAGGTAGCCACGATCCAGACGTCGCCAATATTGTTACGTTCGCCGCGGCGCTCCGGGTTGGGACCTTCGACGTTGGGCGTGAACCGTCCGGTAAACTCGTCAACCCGTCCCACGAACTTCACATCATCGTCGTTGAACGTGGCCGTGTACTCTTCGAGGCTCCAGCGAACATCGACGAGGTCAATCTTCAGGTCGTCGTCCGTACCGGGTTTGCCGTCGGGTCCGTTGTGGTAGCCCCAGGCCTCGAACTGCGCCAGCATTTTCGGGTACGACAGGCCGCCGGTCCGGGCCATGTTCCACTCCGGCGTCACGCGAATGGACTGCACGTGGTCGTACACCACGAATGCCGCGGGCTTCACGATGCCGGCCAGCACCATGTCGCGCGGACCCACGGCCGCGTCCGCCGCCACGCTCACGGCCAGCGTGACCACCTGGTCCGTGACCGTGACGCCCGTCACGGTCACGCCGGGGCCCAGGTCGACATCGCGTGCCTGGAGTCCCGAGGGGACTCCGGCCGCAAACACCTTCACGGCCGGTGTGCTCCCCTGCCGCAGTCCGGTGTGGTCCACGCCCAGCACGGCGGTTTCTCCGCCCAGACGCTGGAGCCTGATGTCCATCCCCAGTTCGTCGTAGCCGCCGGTGAACCAGCGTCCCTCGATGGCACGCCAGTCGCGATCGACGAACATCACCTCGCGCAGCGAGGTGTCGTCGCGGCCGTCCACCATCGACCGTCCGCGCCACTGGTAACCCGTGTAAACAAGCGAACGTCCAGTACGGCGCACCTGTTCGCCCGAACGTGCATAGGTGAACACGATCTCCGAAATGAACTCGTCGGTCGTGTCCGGCACCGCCGTCAGCGTGACGCGACCGAACACCGGCCCCTTGCCGGGTTCATGGCCGGTAAGCGCCCATGCGCCCTCCAGACGTGCCGGGCGCATGCTGGCGGACCACGCGGCCCACTCCGGTGTCTGCAGCGGGAACGTGCGCGCCAGGTGGTCCACCGCCTTCTCGACGGGATGACGCGTGTCCGGCGGACGACCGTCAGGTCCGCGATCGCGCGGTGCCGGTCCCATGCGGCGCCAGCCCTGGCGATCCACCAGTGGATACCAGCCGCGATGCATGGCAATCAGCCCGTCCCATTCACTGCGCGTGCGGCGCTGCGAGATGACGCGCCCCAGCGTGTGGCAGGCGTTGCAGACGCCGTTGAGGTCGGTGCTGGCCGTGTAGGTTTCGTCCACCAGGCGCCGTTCCACTTCGTAGGCCGCCGGCCGCGCCTCATCTGGCGCGAGGCCAAGATGGTTGGACAGATACTTCACCACCTCGCGCGCCGTCGCCGGCTCGATGCGCAGGCCGTTGAGTGCCACCATCCGCTTGAGGGTGTCCTGCCAGC
>CAZZGM010000644.1:0-897 GCA_964653955.1 uncultured Bifidobacteriaceae bacterium
GCCAACAAGCTGAAGATCGACATCCACACCTCGCGTCCGGGCATCATCATCGGCCGCAAGGGGCAGGAGGTCGACAAGCTGAAGCAGGAAATCCACAAGCGGACCAAGCGCGAGGTGTACATCAACATCCAGGAGATCCAGAAGCCGGAGCTCGACGCGCAGCTGGTGGGTGAGTCGGTGGCCATGCAGCTCGAGAAGCGCGTGGCGTTCCGCCGCGCGATGCGCAAGGCGGTCGAGTCGGCGCTGCGGTTTGGCGCACGGGGCATCAAGGTGCGGGTGTCGGGCCGCCTGAACGGCGCCGAGATTGCGCGCTCGGAGTGGTACCTGCACGGTCAGCTGCCGCTGCAGACGCTGCGCGCGGACATCGACTACGGCTTTGCCGAAGCCAATACGACCTACGGGCAGATTGGCGTGAAGGTGTGGCTCTACAAGGGCGAGCGTCTGACGCCGCGGGTGGGGCGCGAGGAAGAGTACGGCGGCCGTGGTGATCGCGACCGCGATCGCGGGCCGCGGCGTCCGAGAGAAGCAAGGGGTTAGCGGATCTGGAGAGCTTGTGAGGTGGTGATCTGGTGATCGCCACGTCGCGCCAGAACGAGAGATACAAGGATCGACGTTATGTTGATGCCAAAGAAAGTCAAGTTCCGGAAGCAGCAGCGCGGTCGCATGCGCGGCAAGGCGTGGCGCGGTTCGGACGTGTCGTTCGGCGACTACGGCCTGAAGGCGCTGGAGCCCTGCTGGCTGACGGATCGGCAGATTGAAGCGGCCCGCGTCGCCATGACGCGCTTCATCAAGCGCGGCGGCAAGATCTGGGTGCGGGTGTTCCCCGACAAGCCGGTGACCAAGAAGCCGCAGGAAACGCGCATGGGCAAGGGCAAGGGATCGCCCGAAGGCTGGGTG
>CAZZGM010000644.1:907-1671 GCA_964653955.1 uncultured Bifidobacteriaceae bacterium
GGGGGTGCCCGAGGCCGATGCCCGCCGCGCGATGGAGCTGGCCTCGGCCAAGCTGCCCATCAAGACCAAGTTCGCGACGCGGTTTGCCGAGGAGAAGGTGTCATGAAGGCGGAGGAGCTGAGGGAGCTGGACGTGGACGGCCTCCAGGCCAGGGCGCTGGAGCTCGACGACCAGTTGTTCCGCATGCGGATTCAGAAGTCGCTGGGACAGCTCGAGGCGCCGGGCAAGATCAAGGACGTGCGCCGCGATCTGGCACGGATCAAGACCATTCTCAGGGAGAAGGCGAAGTAGTCATGGCGTCGAAGACAGAGCTCCAGGGCGTGGTCGTCAGCGACAAGATGCAGCAGAGCGTGGTGGTGTCGGTCGAGCGCCGGGTGCAGCACCCGGTCTACGGCAAGACCCAGAAGCGCACCACGCGGTTCCTCGCCCACAACGAGGGCGACGCGGCGAAGATGGGCGATCGGGTGGCCATTTCGGAAACCCGGCCGATGAGTGCCCGCAAACGGTGGACGGTGACGCGCGTGATTGAACGCGCCACCACGGTGTAAGGAGGAGACGACCATGATCCAGATGCGATCGATCCTCGATGTGGCCGACAACTCGGGGGCGCGGAAGATTTCCGTGATCAACCCGATTGGCGGTTCGACCGGCCGGTATGCGTATCTCGGCGACATCATCACCGCCAACGTGAAGGAAGCGGCGCCCGAGTCGAACGTGAAGAAGGGCCAGGTGGTGAAAGCCGTGGTCGTGCGCGTGCGCAAGGA
>CAZZGM010000645.1:0-1660 GCA_964653955.1 uncultured Bifidobacteriaceae bacterium
TCCACCGCCGGAGGGGACGAGCATTACGTCGTGCACTGACGTGTGACCTGCGGTGCACCGTGCCTTCGCGGGCCGCCTCCTGGGCCGATGAGCGGCTCGTTTCGGCCGCGACGATCCTTCTACGGCTGACGGACGTTGACGGCGGTAAAGAGGTCGGCGCGGCCGTTTGCGCGCGACGGAATCTGTGCGAGGTCGGGGTAGATGGCAACCAGGCTGTCCGGGTACGGCTGCTCGGCGTCCTGTCCGGTCATGTCCCTGAGATGCGCCGCGTTGGCCACCGCACCCGCTCGTGGGTGATTGTTGAGGACGGCGTGCACGCGCATGTTCTGCTTCACCACGGCTTCGAGCTCGTCGGCAACCGGTCGCAGTTCCTCGCGGCTATACACGTAGTCGTAACGATCGTCGCGGTGCTTCGGCCGCCACCAGTTCTGCGCGTTCCGGCCGTGGAGCCGCAGGTAGGCCAGCGGTCCGGCGACTTCCGTAATGGCCGGCTGACGAATCGAGTCGCGAAACTTCGGTTCGTCAATCCACACCCAGCTCACGTTGAACGCATCCAGCAGCGTCCGCGTGTCGGCCATGTGGTCCGTCCACGACCGATGCCTGAGTTCGACGACGATCTCGTAGCCGGCAAACGCGCGTGCGAGGGCGGCAATGTGCAGGCGCGCGTCAGGGCTATCGTGGAAGCTGGCCGGAAACTGCGCCAGCAACGGCCCCAGCTTGCCGGCGGCCGCCAGCGGGTCGAGGCCGCGCTTGAACTCGTCGAGGTCCGCCTGATTGACGCGGATCAGCTCATCGATCGCCGGCTCCGGCAGATCGGCCGTCCCGAGCTGCTTGACGAGCTCACGCGTCACGCGCTCGCGGAACATCTTCGGATGCGTGAACTGCTGGAACAGCTTGGCCGCAAACAGGAAGCCGGCCGGCGTGCGCTCGGACCAGGACCGGGCGACGTCTGCCTTCGGCTGGCCGTAGAAGGTGGCGTTGATCTCCAGAAAGTCGAAGTACTCGGCGTAGTACGTCAGCTCGTCGAACCCTCTGGGGCGCCTGGCGGGGTAGAAGACACCATTCCACTTGCTCGCCCCTGACGGGTAGTGCCAGCCGGCCGTGCCAATACGGAGACGCTGAGACATGATCATCGAGTGCCGCGGCCATCGTCCCCGCGCAGGAACGACGGCCGCCGGTGGTGCCGGATCGGTGGTCCGGTGTATCGCTATTGCTGTCGCGTCGCCGGTGATGCCGCGAAGTGCCTGGTGTACCAGGCGAGGCTGCGCGTGATGGTGTCTTCCACGTGACGCGTTTCGCGGATGCCGTGGCCCTCGCGAGGATAACGCACCAGCACGGACTCCACGCCAACGTCGAGCAGCGCAATAAAAAACTGCTCGGCTTCGGCAATCGGTACGTCGTTGTCGTTTTCGCCGTGGATGAAGAGCGTCGGCGTTTTTACGCGCGACACATACCGAAGGGGTGAGCGCTCCCACAGCACGTCCATGATGGTGGCGGGCCGGCTCGCCTTCGGCCAGAGGGCTTCGTCCTGCGCGACAAGGTGACCCGCCGCCACGCAGCGCCGCATCTGGAGAAAGAAGCTGAGCGGAACCTCGGCGAACTCGCCCGTGAGCCAGTCGTGCGTCGCCTCGTCCAGGTTCTCATGGCGCCAGAGCGTCGG
>CAZZGM010000646.1:0-1333 GCA_964653955.1 uncultured Bifidobacteriaceae bacterium
AAAACAGATTGTCGAACGCGACAATCTGTTTTTTACGGCGTTTCTGGCCTTGGGGCGCCCCGACTTCGTCGAGTTGATGGCGTCAGGTCTCGTGGCCAAGTCCGGGGCCGCCCTGTTCTACGCCAGCGCGTTGTGGCTGCACCTGCGATTCGTGGAGCCACACGACGTGACGGCTGGCGACGGCGACGTGGCCGACGTCTTCCAGATGCTCACCTACCGTCAGAAGTACGAGCTGGCCCGGCAGCGGATGATCCACGATCCGCTCACCGGCCTCTACAACCGGCTTCACTTCGACGAGGTTGCACCACGCGCCGTGGCGCACGCGCGCCGGTACAACGAGCCGCTGAGCCTGATGATCATCGACGGCGACCGCTTCAAGCAGATCAACGACCGGTTCAGTCACCTCGAAGGCGACCGCGTACTCCAGCTCATCGGCGCCACCATCAGCGCCGAGATGCGGGCGGCCGACATCGGCTGCCGTTATGGCGGCGACGAGTTCGTGATTGTGCTCGCACGCACCGAAGCCGAGGACGCGCGCGCCCTGGCCGAGCGCCTCCAGGCCCGTCTGCGCGAGAGCTGCGCGTTCAAGGTGCCGCCCTACCCGTGGGGCTCGGTCACGACGACGATTGGCATTGCCAGCTATCCGACGGATGGCGACTTCACCACGGTGGAGGACCTGGTGCGCGCCGCCGATACCCGCCTGTACGAAGGCAAGCGGAGCGGCGGCAACATCATTGTCTCGACGAGCCCCTGGCCACCCGACGCGCCCGGCCATCCCGCGCCGGTGTCGCCGGCGCCCCACCTCGCCAGATGACACCACCATCCCCTGCAGGGGACAGCGGCACGCCGCGGTCGGGGCACTTTCAACGGTAAACTTGCAGTCTTCGGGACACGTCCACCGGGCACGGCCCTTGCTGTGGAGAGGTGGACTTTGAGGAGTCTCGCCATGGGCATCAACAAGCTGGTATTTGCCGCGCTCACTGCAGGGTGCCTCGTTGCAGCCGGGCTCGGCGGGTTCGTGGCCATTCGGTTGGGTCAGCCCGAACCCACGGCAGCCGCACCAGCCGCCGACGCGCCGACGGCCATGCCGTCCGGTGCCGTCACGGAGACCGAGGAGATCATCGCGTCCCCGGCCGACGTTCCTGCCGCCGACGCGGCACCGGGGCCGGCCACGCCCTCGGCACCCGCACCACGCGCCGAATCGCCCCGGACACCTGCTCCGCGTGCGGCGGCGCCTTCGCGTCCGGCTCCGGTGCCGGAATCACGCCGGGCCGAGGCCACGCCGCCACCGGCCAGCCGTCCGGCCCCACCAGTGGAAGCCGCCCCGGCCCCC
>CAZZGM010000646.1:1343-1650 GCA_964653955.1 uncultured Bifidobacteriaceae bacterium
GGCCGGGGCGGCTTCCACTGGTGGAGTCGGCCGGCCCCCGTCGCCATTCCCGAGAACACGGGCTCGATGTGGGAAGCGCGCGCGCCCGTCGCCTCCGAAGTGCCGGCTTACGCCGAAGAACCTGCCGCACCACCGGCTCCCCCCGTCGCGGAGTTCCTGGACGTCGAAATCCCCGCCGACTCGGTGCTTGGTCTCCAGGTGGAACGCACCATCACGAGCGACGTGGCCCGCGTGGAAGATCCGGTGAGCGCGCGCGTCACGCGCGACGTGCGCGTCGGCAATCGCGTCGCCATTCCCGCCGGCTCCA
>CAZZGM010000647.1:0-1649 GCA_964653955.1 uncultured Bifidobacteriaceae bacterium
CACCAGCACGATGCCGATGACGACGACGGCGCTGAACACCTCGCGCATTGCGTCGATGGCCGCCTGCCGCGCCGACTTCTTGTACTCGCTCATGTGGCGTTCGATGTTCTCGATCACCACAATCGCATCGTCCACCACGATGCCCGTTGCCAGCACGATGCCGAACAGCGTCAGCGTGTTGATGGAAAAATCGAACAGCTTGATGAACGCGAATGTCCCGATGAGCGACACGGGAATGGTAATGGCCGGGATGATGGTGCTCCGCCAGTTCTGGAGGAACAGGAACATCACGATGATCACGAGGAAAATGGCCTCGCCCAGCGTCTTGAGCACCTCGATGATCGACTCGCGGACGACGCTGACGTTGTCGAAGGCCAGCCGCCACTCGAGTCCCGGCGGGAAGCTCGGTTCGAGCCGCGCCACCGTTTCCATCACGCCCTGATACACGTCCAGTGCGTTGGCCGACGGCAGCAGCGTGATGCCGATGCCCGACGCCTCGAGCTCGAGGAACCGCAGGTTGGCCGAGTACTGCTCGGCGCCCAGTTCCACACGCCCCACGTCCTTCACCCGGACGATGGCGCCGTCGTTGCCGGTCTGCACGACGATGTCCTCGAACTCCGAGACTTCGCTGAGCCGGCCCATGGCCCGCACGCTCATCGTGAACATCTGTCCCGCGTCGGCCGGCTGTTCCCCCAGCGCACCGGCGGCGACCTGCACGTTCTGCTCGCGCAGCGCGTTCAGCACGTCGCCGGCCGTAATCCGGCGGGCGGCCAGGCGCGCCGGGTCGAGCCACAGGCGCATGGCGTAGCGGCGTTCGCCGAAAATCACCACGTCGCCGACGCCCGGCACGCGCTTGATGGCATCGCGGACGTACAGGTCCAGATAGTTGCTGATGAACTGGTTGCTGTAACGGTTGTCCTGGCTGAAGAAGCCCAGGCCGCCCATGAACCCGGCAGTGACCTTCGTCACGGTAATGCCGTTGGTGCGCACGTCGGCCGGCATGCGGCCGAGTGCCTGGTTGACGCGGTTCTGGACGTCCACCGCCGCGAGGTCCTGGTCCCGCGAGATGTCGAACGTGACCGTGATGGTGGCCATGCCCGAATTCGTCGAGGACGAGGTCATGTAGGTCATGCCCTCCACGCCGTTGATGGCCTGCTCGAGCGGCGTGGTGACAGCGCTTTCCACCGCCTGGGCGTTGGCGCCGGTATAGAACGCGGTGACCTGCACCGAGGGCGGCGCCAGTTCCGGATACCGCGCAATCGGCAGCGTCGGAATGGCAATGGCGCCGGCAAGAATGATCAGCAGCGAGCAGACCGTCGACAGGACGGGCCGCTTGATGAACACGTCAGCAAACATGATCAGGAAGCCTTCTGCACAGCCGCTGCGTCAGGCTCGCCGCTGCCGGCGCCAGCCATCACCGGGGCACCGTCGCCAATCTTCTGCACGCCACCGGTAATGAGCTGTTCGCCGGCCGAGAGTCCTCCCAGCACGACATAGTCGTTGCCCACCATCTGTCCCAGCGTCACGCCCTTCTGGCGCGCCACGGTCGCGTCGCCCTGCTTCTCGACGACGTAGACGAAGTACTGGCCGTTGATGCGGGTGGCGGCAGTGAGCGGAATGGTGAGCCCGGGCTCGTTGTGCCAGACGAT
>CAZZGM010000648.1:0-1638 GCA_964653955.1 uncultured Bifidobacteriaceae bacterium
TGCTGTTCCATCCCGAGGTGGCACACACCGAGCAGGGGACCGACATCCTGCGCCGCTTCGCGTTCGACGTGTGCGGCTGCAACGGCGACTGGACCATCCGCTCGTTCATCGAAGAATCCACGGCGCGCATTGCCGCCCAGGTGGGCGAAGGCCGCGTGGTCTGCGCGCTGTCCGGCGGTGTCGACTCGACGGTGGCGGCCACGCTCATCCATCAGGCCATTGGCGAACGGCTCGAGTGCATTTTCGTGGACAACGGCCTGCTTCGCCTCAACGAAGCACGGCAGGTGGTCGAGCGCTACAAGAAGCTGCGGCTGCCGGTGCATTTCGTCGACGCCAGCGACGTGTTCCTGTCGCGCCTGGCCGGCGTGACCGACCCGGAGCAGAAGCGCAAGATCATTGGCGCCACCTTCATCGACGTGTTCGAAGAAGAGGCCCACAAGCTCGGGCACTTCGACTTCCTGGCGCAGGGCACGCTCTATCCGGACGTTATCGAATCGGTGTCCGTGCGCGGCCCCTCCGCCACGATCAAGAGCCACCACAACGTCGGCGGGTTGCCGGAGCGGATGCGTTTCACGCTGGTGGAGCCGCTGCGCGAGTTGTTCAAGGACGAAGTCCGCGCCGTCGGCCGCGACCTCGGCATCGACAAGGAGTTCCTGGTTCGCCAGCCGTTCCCGGGCCCAGGCCTGGCCGTGCGTCTGCTGGGCGAGTTGACCCGCGACCGCATTGCGCTGCTGCAGCGCGCGGACGCCATCGTCGCCGACGAGGTGCGGAAGGCGGGCTGGTACGAGCGGCTGTGGCAGAGTTTTGCCGTGCTGCTGCCGGTGCAGAGCGTCGGCGTCATGGGCGACGCGCGCACCTACGAGTTCACCATTGCCGTACGCGCCGTGGAAAGCCTCGACGGCATGACGGCTGACTGGGCCCGCCTGCCACACGATCTGCTGGCGTCCATCTCGTCGCGGATCGTCAACGAAGTGCAGGGCATCAACCGCGTGGTGTACGACATCTCGTCGAAGCCGCCCAGCACGATCGAGTGGGAGTAGCGAGAGCATAGGTTCCGGGGTTCATGGCTGCCGAATTCGTCCACCTTCATCTGCACACCGAGTTCTCGCTGCTCGACGGCGCCTGCCGCATCGACGAGTTGCTGGACCAGGCGCAGAAGCTCGGGCAGAAGGCCGTCGCGGTGACCGAGCACGGGAACATGTTCTCGTCGGTGGTCTTCCACGATGCGGCCCGCAAGCGCGGCCTCAATCCGATTCTCGGCTGCGAGGTGTACGTCGCGCCGGGCAGCCGGTTCGACAAACACGGGACGGCCGGTGAAATTGCCAACCACCTGGTGCTGCTGGCCGAGAACGCCACCGGCTACCGGAATCTCATCAAGCTCGTCTCGGCCGGCTTCACCGAAGGGTTCTACTACAAGCCGCGCATCGACAAGGAGCTGCTGGCCCGGCACGCCGAAGGCCTGATTGGCCTGTCGAGCTGCCTGAAGGGCGAGGTCGCCACGGAGGTCCGCGGACCGAATCCGAAAAAGGCCGTGGCGGCGGCTTCCACCTTTCAGGACATCCTCGGCAAGGGCAACTTCTTCCTCGAGATGCAGTACCAGGGCATCGAGGAACAGCGCATCGTCAACAACGGCCTGAT
>CAZZGM010000649.1:0-1630 GCA_964653955.1 uncultured Bifidobacteriaceae bacterium
CCGCAGCACCGCAAGGCCTGTTACATCGTCAGCCTCTCGGCCCGCACGCTCATCTACAAGGGCATGCTCACCGCCACGCAGCTGGCGGCGATGTATCCGGACCTCGACGCGCCCGCCATGGAATCGGCGCTCGCGCTCGTACACCAGCGCTTCTCCACCAACACGTTTCCGTCGTGGCCGCTGGCGCACCCTTATCGTTACGTCGCGCACAACGGCGAAATCAACACGCTGAAGGGCAACGTCAACTGGATGCGCGCGCGCGAAGGCCTGCTGGCCTCGAAGGTGCTCGGCGACGATCTCCAGAAGCTCCATCCCATTGTCCGCCCGGGCGGCAGCGACACGGCCACGTTCGACAACGTGCTCGAGCTGCTGGTCATGTCCGGCCGGTCACTGCCGCACGCCGTGCTGATGATGATCCCCGAGCCATGGGCCGGCAACACGGAGATGGATCCGGCCGTGCGGGCGTTCTATGAGTACCACGCGTCGCTCATGGAGCCGTGGGATGGCCCGGCGTCCATCACCTTCACTGACGGCACGCTCATCGGCGCCGTACTCGACCGTAACGGCCTTCGTCCCTCGCGCTACTACGTGACCGACGATGACCTGCTGGTGATGGCGTCGGAGGTGGGCGTGCTCGACATCCCCGCCGCGCGCGTCGTCCGCAAGGATCGCCTGCGCCCGGGAAAGATGCTGCTCATCGACACGGCCCAGGGCCGCATTGTCGACGATGAGGAAATCAAGCGGGAGCTGGCGGCCGAGCACCCGTATGCCGAGTGGCTCGCTCAGCATCTGGTGAGCATCGACGACCTGCCCGTCGCCCAGGCGGAACGTCCGGATCACCCCACCGTGTTCCGGCGCCAGCAGGCATTCGGCTACACGCAGGAAGACCTGCGCACACTGCTGACGCCGATGGCGCTCAACGGCGAGGAGCCGATCGGCTCCATGGGTACCGACACGGCGCTGGCTGTGCTCTCCGACAGGCCGCGGCTGCTGTACGACTACTTCCAGCAGCTGTTCGCGCAGGTCACCAATCCACCGCTCGATGCCATTCGCGAAGAGCTGGTCACCTCGATGGCTTCGACACTCGGGCCGGAAGGCAACCTGCTCGAAACCGCGCCCGAAGCGTGCCGCCAGATTCACATTGCCACGCCCGTCCTGCACAACGACCATGTCGCCAGGCTGCGTCACCTGCGGCCGGGCTCCCCGTTCCGCTCCACCACGCTACCGCTGCTCTACAACCCCGCCGAAGACGGCCCGGGGCTGGAGCGCGCACTCGAGGCGCTGTGCCGCAAGGCCAGTCAGGCGGTGGCCGCCGGCTACGGCATCCTGATCCTGTCCGATCGCGGTGTGGACGCACACCACGCCCCCATTCCCAGCCTGCTGGCAACGGCGGGCGTCCATCACCATCTCGTCCGCGAGGGCACGCGCACACGCTGCGGCCTGCTGGTGGAAACCGGTGACGCGCGCGAAGTGCATCACGTGGCACTGCTCATGGGCTATGGCGCGGGCGCGGTCAACCCCTATCTGGCATTCGAAAGCCTCGACGATCTCATCCGCCAGGGACTGCTTCGCGGCGTGACGCACGACCAGGCCGTCGTTCGTTACATCAAGGCGCTCAACAAGGGTGTCC
>CAZZGM010000650.1:0-1629 GCA_964653955.1 uncultured Bifidobacteriaceae bacterium
TGGCCGCCGTTCACACGCTGGCGGAGCAGCGGGGCATCAACTTCCGCCGGGTGAGTGACACGGCCATCGGCATTGCGCTCGACGAAACGACGACGGTGGACGATGTGCTGGAAGTAGCCATCATCTTTGCCGAAGCCGGTGGACGTGCGGCCGTGACGGTTCTCGATGCCAGCGAAGATTCACTGTCGGATCTTCCCGAGGCCCTGCGCCGGACCAGCGGCTATCTGGCGCATCCGGTGTTCAACAGCCATCGTTCCGAAACCGAGATGATGCGCTACATCCGCGCGCTCGAGCGGAAGGACATCGGCCTCGATATCTCGATGATTCCGCTGGGCTCGTGCACGATGAAGCTCAACGCGGCGTCGGAGATGTATCCCGTGTCGTGGCCGGCGTTTTCACGCATCCACCCGTTCGCGCCGGCCTCGCAGATGGAAGGGTACCGGCAGGTGTGTGCCGAACTCGAGGCCGCCCTCTGCGCGGTCACCGGGTTTGCCGCCGTGTCGCTGCAGCCCAATTCAGGCGCGCAGGGTGAGTTTGCCGGCCTCGCCGTCATTCGCGCCTACCACCGCGCGCGCGGGGACGCCCACCGCGACGTGGTTTTGATTCCGGCGTCGGCCCATGGCACGAACCCGGCCAGCGCCATCATGGCCGGCTTCCGCGTCGTGGTGGTGGCGACGGCCCCCAACGGCAACGTCGACGTGGCGGATCTGGAAGCCAAGGCCGCACAGCACAGCGCGCAACTGGCCGCGCTGATGATTACCTACCCGAGCACGCACGGCGTGTTCGAAGACGCCATCATCGACATCTGCACCATCGTCCATCGGCATAGCGGACAGGTGTACATGGATGGCGCCAACATGAACGCGCAGGTCGGGCTCACCAGCCCGGCGACGATTGGCGCCGACGTGTGCCACCTGAACCTGCACAAGACGTTTGCCATTCCGCATGGCGGCGGCGGACCGGGCATGGGCCCGATTGGTGTCGCGGCCCATCTGGCGCCGTACCTGCCGGGGCATCCGCTCGCGGAGGTCGGCGGCAGCGAGGCGATTCCGGCGGTCTCCGCCGCGCCATGGGGCAGCGCCAGTATCCTGCTGATCTCGTACGGCTACGTGCGCATGCTGGGGGCCGAGGGCATGACGGATGCCACGCGGCACGCCATGCTCAACGCTAACTACATCAAGGCACGGCTCGAGCCGCACTACCCGGTGCTGTACGCGCGCGACAACGGACGTGTCGCACACGAGATGATTTTCGATTTGCGCGCCTTCAAGGCGAAGGGCGTGGACGAAACCGATGTGGCCAAGCGCCTCATGGACTACGGTTTCCACGCACCGACAGTGTCGTTTCCGGTGGCCGGCACCCTCATGGTGGAGCCGACGGAGAGTGAGTCGAAGGCCGAACTCGATCGTTTCTGTGACGCGCTCATTGCCATCCGCCAGGAAATCGAGGACGTCGTGACCGGCCGTGTCGATGCGAAGGACAACGTCCTGAAAAACGCCCCGCACACCGCGGCGGTGGTGACGGCCGACACGTGGACGCATCCCTACACACGCGAGCAGGCGGCTTACCCGCTGCCGTGGGTGCGTGCCGGCAAGGTGTGGCCGGCCGTGGGCCGCGTCGACAACCCCT
>CAZZGM010000651.1:0-1626 GCA_964653955.1 uncultured Bifidobacteriaceae bacterium
GTCCGTGCGCCGGGTCGTGAGGACGAGGGGAATCAGACGGGGTTGCGGCCCTGGATGATGCGGATGAGCATGACCGCGACGGCCAGCACGAGCAGCAGGTGGAGAAAGCCGCCCATGGTGTACGAGCTGACCATACCCACCAGCCACATCAGCACGAGGATAACCAGTATCGTGTTCAACATCGGCTCGCTCCTCTCCGGGATGCACCAGCAGCTGCCGGCCCGGACCGTCCGGGGCGGCGCTTCGGAACCGAAGAGCAGCCTTCGTGCCAGCCGCGGGCCGTTCGACCGGGTGCATGCGGGTCGCCCCGCTACCGGGAAGTGGTAGGCAACTGCCCAGATGGGACACCCGAACCGCCGCCGGGCGGCTCCAGTAATCGGCGGATGGTCTGCACCAGCATGCCTGGATCACAGGGCTTGACGATGACCGCATCGAACCCCGCGTGGCGTGCGTCCGCCAGCTGCTGGTCGTGCGAGTAGCCCGACGCGGCAATCAGCGGAATGTGCTTCGTATCGGGCTGCGTGCGCAGCGCGCGCGCCACTTCGAAGCCGGACATGCCCGGTAATTCGATGTCCATCACCACCACATCGGGGCGTTCGCGCGTGGCCGTCTCGAGCGCCACCGGACCGTCCTCGGCCGTCAGCACGGTGAACCCCGCACTTCGCAAGTACAGGCCCCAGACATCCAGGGCGTCCGGATAGTCGTCCACGATCAATACAGTCGGGGTTACAGGCATTGATATAGTGAGACGCTCGCGCAGATGCTCACGCCCCCCGATTCGACTGCGCGTTCAATGGTCATGCCAGTCTCCACAGGAATGCCGGACCTCGAGCGGGCGTTGCACCTGCTGATCCACGATCTGCGAGCGCCGTTGAGTGTAGCGCACGGCTACCTCCGCCTCGTCCGTGAGCACCGACTCCCGAACGAAGCCGAAGCAGATCGCGCGCTGGCGCAGGCCGCCGAATCGCTTGGCCGCATGTCGCGGATGTGTGACGACGCCCTGGCCTATGCGGCGCTGAAGCAGGCGTCGGCCGTGCTCACGACGGTTGTGCCCGTGCGGGAATTCACCTCCAGGCTCGGCGCCGTCCTGGATCCGGCACTCACCATCGACGGCACCGACGCACTACCCGATGCGCAGGTGCGCCTGGCCGCTCCGGATCGCATCGTGGACGCGCTTGGCGCCATTGCCTCTGCGGTGTGGCACCGGTGCCGCCGGCTGCCGGACGTCGCCCTGCACGTCGTCGCCACGTCAGCCGAACTTCAACTACTGGTCGGCCACCGTGCCGAATGGAAAACGCTGGCGGACCAGCCGCGCGCGGCATTCGATCCGTGGCGCGGCGGCCACGGGCTGGGACTACCCTATGCCTGCGCCGTGCTGGCGCAGGCCGCGGGTGATGTCTGGGGATTCGAAGGGACCCCCGCCGCCGGCATCAGCCTTCCACTGGAGACTGCGTCATGACCGCTCGCCTGGCCATCGTCGATGACGATCCGGCGTTTACCACGTATCTCGAGACGCTGCTGCGCGCCAGCGGCTACGGCGCCGAGTCGTACCACAGTGGCGCCGACCTGCTGGCGGCGCTGCGCGCCGGTTCGGCACCGCACGTCATCCTGCTCGACGTACTGATG
>CAZZGM010000652.1:0-1625 GCA_964653955.1 uncultured Bifidobacteriaceae bacterium
TGTGGCGGCGGCCGTCGAGGTGCGACTGGAACTCGACGCCCTCTTCGGTGAGACGGCGCCGGTGCGCGAGGCTGAACACCTGATACCCGCCGCTGTCGGTAAGGATGGGCCGATCCCAGCCAATGAAACGGTGCAGCCCGCCTCGCCTGGCAATGAGCTCGTCACCGGGCCGCAGGTGAAGGTGATAGGTGTTGCCGAGAATGATCGACGCCCCCACCTCCGCGAGGTCGCGTGGCGTGGTGGCCTTCACCACCCCCTGCGTGCCGACCGGCATGAAGACCGGCGTCTCGATGACGCCGTGCGCCGTCACCAGGCGCCCGCGCCGGGCCGCGCCATCGGTATGTGTGAGGGTGAAGGACTGCAAGACCTCTGTATTATCGCTAACGTGAGCAAACTGCGTGTGGGCGTGATCTACGGCGGCCGTTCCGGCGAACACGAGGTCTCAGTCGCCTCGGCAGCCGCCATCATCCAGCATCTCGACCGGGAACGGTATACCGCCGTGCCGGTCTACATCGGAAAAGATGGGCGGTGGCAGCTGCCCGAACGGGCGCCGGATGCCGCCTCGGCGGCCCAGGTCATCGAAGGCGCCCGGGCGCGGACGGCAATCCAGGCCGCGCCGGCGGCCGACACCTTGATGCCGGCCCACCCGGACGGCGACACGCTGGTGACCATTACGCGCGCAGACACGCCGGCGGGCAGTCCGCCGGCCGTGCAGGGCCTGTCGCTGGACGTGATCTTCCCCGTGCTCCACGGTACGTTTGGCGAAGACGGCACCATCCAGGGGCTGCTCGAACTGGCCAACGTCCCGTACGTGGGGCCGGGTGTCCTGGCGTCGGCCGTCGGCATGGACAAGGCCATGATGAAAACGGTGTTCGACGCCAGCGGTCTGCCGTCGACACCGTGGCGCGCGTTCACGGCCCACCACTGGACACACCGCCGCGACGACATCCTGAAACAGGTGGGCGAACTTGGCCTGCCCGTGTTCGTGAAGCCGGCCAACCTCGGGTCGAGCGTCGGCATCAGCAAGGTGAAGGAGCACGAGGCGCTGGTACCGGCCATCGAAGCGGCGCTGAACTTCGATCGCAAGGTGATTGTCGAAGCGGGCGTGCCCGACCCGCGCGAAATCGAATGCGCCGTGCTCGGCAACGACGAACCCGAAGCATCGGTGCCCGGTGAGGTGATTCCGTCGCGGGAGTTCTACGACTACGAAGCCAAGTACCTCGACGCGGCATCGCAGACGGTCATTCCCGCCGATCTGCCGGATGCGGTGCAGGCCGACGTCCGCCGCCTTTCCATTGCCGCCTTTCGCGCCATCGACGCCAGCGGCATGGCCCGCGTCGACTTCCTGCTGTCGCGAACGACGGGCGCGCTGGTGCTGAACGAAATCAACACCATTCCCGGCTTCACCACCATCAGCATGTACTCGCAACTGTGGCGGGCCAGCGGCGTGCCGTTTCCCGCCCTGCTGGATCGTCTGATTGCACTGGCCCTCGAGCGTCACCGCGAGAAACAGCACCTGCGGACGAGTGCGCTGTAACGTGCGGTGTGAACCTCGACACCCGGCCCGCCGCAGCATCATCCGCCCGATCCTGTGCGGCCTGGTCGCCGCCGCCACGGCGTTGTCG
>CAZZGM010000653.1:0-1625 GCA_964653955.1 uncultured Bifidobacteriaceae bacterium
GCTGCGTGTGGGCGAGTGGGTGGTGGCCATTGGCAACCCGCTGGCCTACGAGCATACGGTTACGGTGGGGGTGGTGAGTTTCATCGGCCGCAAGCTGTTCGACTCGAGTCTCGACAACTACATCCAGACCGATGCCTCCATCAGCTTCGGCAACAGCGGCGGGCCGCTCATCAACACGCGCGGCGAAATCATCGGCATCAACGCCGCCGTGAGCCGCCAGAACAACAACATCGGGTTTGCCATTCCCATCAACCAGGCCAGGGCCATTCTGCCGCAGCTCAAGTCGCAGGGCCGCGTGTCGCGCGGCTACATTGGCGTGGCGCTGCGCGACGTGGATCCGGACCTGCAGGAGTCGCTCAAGCTTTCGCGAGCCGACGGCGCGCTGGTGCAGGACGTCACGGCGGGCTCGCCGGGCGCCCGGGCCGGCATCAAGCCCTACGACCTCATCGTGGCCGTGGACGAAAAGGCCATCGTCGGTAACGATGCACTGATTCGCGAAATTGCCGAGCGGCAGCCCGGGTCGAGCGCGACCATTGCGTTGTGGCGTGACGGACGGCCCATGGAGCTCACGCTGAAGCTGGCCGAGCGCCCCGGTCGCGTGGCGCAGCCGGAAGCGCCGACCTCGCCGGCTGGACGCAGCGTCACGCGCGAGGAGCCGCTGGATCTCGGACTCACGCTCATCGAAATCGACGGGCGCAACGCGCACCGCTTCGACGTGCCCGCTGGCATCACCGGCCTTCTCGTGCAACGCGTCGAACCGTTCAGCGCGGCCTACGATGCCGGCATCGGCCGCGGTCAGGTGCTGCTCGAAATCAATCGCCAAACGCTGTCGAGCGTCGCCGCCTACCGGCGCCTGCTCGATGCCAGCCGGCCTGGCGAGGTACTGGCGGTGTTCCTCTACGACCCCGACCTCGACCAGCGCGCCATTCACACCGTTCGGACGGAGTTGCGTTGAAACCACGGATCCTGGTTGTCGACGATGAGGCGAGCATTCGCGACACGCTGCGGATGATCCTCGAATACGAGGGGTACGAAGTCATTCAGGCCGCTACCGGCGACGAGGGGGTGCGGCTCATCGAGCGGGAAGCACCGGACCTGGTGTTCCTCGACATCAAGATGCCGGGCATGGACGGCCTCGAGGTGCTCCAGAAGGTGCGCCATCTGGCCGATACCACGCCCATCGTGGTCATCTCGGGCCACGTGGAACAGGGTGGCGCGAGTTCGAGCGAAGCGGCGCAGGCCATCAAACTGGGCGCGCGCGACTTCATCGAGAAACCGCCCACCGAAG
Organism: uncultured Bifidobacteriaceae bacterium; assembly: GCA_964653955.1. Classification (GTDB taxonomy): domain Bacteria; phylum Acidobacteriota; class Vicinamibacteria; order Vicinamibacterales; family UBA2999; genus VFZN01. The sequence continues at coordinate 1,289 of CAZZGM010000653.1, forward strand.
AACGTATTCTCGTCACGGTACGCAACGCACTCGACACCTCGCGGCTGCGCAGTGAGAACCGCTCGTTCAAGCGCGACATCGAGAAGCGGTATCAGATTGTCGGCGACTCGCCGACGCTGCATGTCGTGCGCGAGGCGGTGCACAAGGCGGCACCAACTAACGCCACCGTGCTCATCTGGGGCGAAAGCGGCGTCGGCAAGGAACTGGTGGCGCGTGCCATTCACCGCGAGAGCCTGCGGCGTGATGGTCCGTTCGTCCAGGTGAACTGCGCCGCCATTCCCGACGACCTCATCGAATCGGAGCTGTTCGGCCACGAGAAAGGCTCGTTCACGGGCGC
>CAZZGM010000654.1:0-225 GCA_964653955.1 uncultured Bifidobacteriaceae bacterium
GCAGTCACGCTTCAAGGGACTGTCGGACATTGCCCTGGGCGAAGCGAAGCGCCTGGGCTGCAGCTATGCGGATATCCGCTTCACGCGGAACGTCAACGACAGCGTGGCCATTCGCGACCGCGTGGTCGTCGATTCCTTCGGCTTCGGCTCTGGCGGACATTCCGAGAGCGCCGGTTTCGGTGTGCGCGTCATCCACAGCGGCGTCTGGGGCTTTGCCAGCAGCCC
>CAZZGM010000654.1:235-1624 GCA_964653955.1 uncultured Bifidobacteriaceae bacterium
AGCCCCATCGTCACCGAGGACGAGATCAAAAAAATCACGGCGCGTGCCGCCGATGTCGCTCGTGCCAGCGCCATCAGCAAGCGTTTCGAGGTGCGGCTGGCACCCGTGCCGGCCTATACGGAGTATTGGGCCGGGCCGGTGAAGGTGAAGCCCGAGGACATCTCGCTGGACGAGAAGCTGGCGTTCCTCATGCAGGTCAACGAGGCGGCGCTGAAGATACCGGGCATCACACGTGTGCAGTCGAACATGGCATTCGACTACGAGTGGAAGTACCTGGCCACGTCGGAAGGTTCATACATCGAGCAGGAACTCTGGCGCACGGCACCCGGCTTCACCGTGTCGGCCATCAAGGACGGCACGTTCAAGTCGCGTACGTTCTCGGTGCCGCCCAGGACGGCTGGCTACGAGGTGGTGACCGAGGCGAAGATGCTCGAGAACGTGGAGCGGATCTGCGCCGAGGCCATCGAACACTGCACGGCGCCGCCGGTTGGCGTGGGGCTGAAGGACATCATCATGACGCCCAACCACGCCATGCTCACGATTCACGAAATCGTGGCGCATCCCACCGAGCTCGATCGTGTGGTGGGGTACGAGGCCAACTACGCCGGCACCAGCTTCGTGCAGATGAACGACATCGGCAAGCGCGTGATGGGCTCGAAGCTGTTCAACGTCACCGCCGACCGCACCATCGAGGGCGGCATGTGCACCGTGGGTTATGACGACGATGGTGTGAAGTCGCAGTCGTGGCCGCTGGTGCGCGAGGGGGTGCTGGTGGGGCTGCAGACCAACCGCGAAACCGCGCACTACATTGGCGAGAAGGAATCGCGCGGCTGCACGTTCGCGACGTCGTGGCGCAACTACCCGTTCCTGCGGATGCCCAACGTCCACGTGGACGCCGGCCCGCCGGGATCGCCGACACCCGAGGAGATCATTGCCGACACCAAGGACGGCGTGCTCATCGACGGACGCGGCAGTTACTCCATCGACCAGCAGCGCTTCAACGGCCAGTTCGGCGGCGATGCGTTCTGGGAGATCAAGGACGGCAAGAAGGTGCGGATGGTGAGCGACGTCACCTACAACGCCATCACGACGGATTTCTGGCAGAACCTCGACGCCATCACCGGCCCGGACCACTGGGAGATGTACGGCACCACCGGTGACGCCAAGGGCCAGCCGGTGCAGATCAACCATCCGTCGCACGGCTCGCCGTGGTGCCGCATCCGCCGCATCATGGTGGGAGCGGCGTACAGCTGAAAAGAAGGCAAAAGGCAGAAGGAGGAAGGCAAAAAGGAGAAAGGCCGCTGTTTTTCTACCTTCTACCTTCTGCCTTCTGCCTTCTGCCTTCCTTCAGGCCGTCATTGCGTAGACCACGATGTTGACGGCAAACCG
>CAZZGM010000655.1:0-1620 GCA_964653955.1 uncultured Bifidobacteriaceae bacterium
CCGACCGCATTGCCGGCCTCATGCAGCGCCTCGGCATGGAAGAAGGCGTGCCCATCGAGCACGGCATGGTCAGCAAGGCCATCGAGCGCGCGCAGACGCAGGTCGAAGCGCAGAACTTCTCGGTCCGCAAGCACCTGCTCGAATACGACGACGTGATGAACAAGCAGCGTGAGAGTGTCTACACGCTGCGCCGCGAAATCCTGGACGGCTCCGTGCACCTGTCGCAGGACGATGTGACGGACCTGCGCGGCTACGTCATGGCCACTGCCGAGGACCTGCTCGACGACCGCATGGAGCAATTCGCTCCCTCGGAAGAGGATGCCAGCGAATGGGATCTGACGGCGCTGCAGAACGACCTGACACAGCTGTTCGCACTGGGTGAAGACGACTACAAGGCCGTCGAGTTCGATCAGTTGAGCGCGGAGGAACTGCGCGACGAACTGTGGAAGCGCGTCGAACAGAAATACGTCGAGAAAGAACACATCGTCCCGCGCGACATCCTGACGCGCGTGGAGCGCGACCTGATGCTGCAGCTCGTCGACCAGCAGTGGAAGGATCACCTCTACTCGCTGGATCACCTGAAGGAAGGCATCGGCCTGCGCGGCTACGGCCAGCGCGATCCGCTGGTCGAATACAAGAAAGAAAGCTTCAAGCTGTTTCAGGACATGCGGCGGCGCATCGAAGAAGAAATCGTGCGCTACCTCTGGTGGCTGCGGCCGGTCGTGCAGGAGGAGGGCCAGGCGGCCGTCTCCGCCGCGCCGGTGCGGCAGGCGCCACGACGCCAGGCGCTCAGCTACAACAACCCGTCCGAAGAATCGCCGTCCGTGTTCGCACCGTCACGTGCCGCGACGGCCGCGCCGCCCGGCGACTTCGGTGGCGACGCGCCTCGCCCCGCCCGTGTGGGTGGCGACGATGCGCCGGTGCGCACGGTGAAACGGGAGGAGCCGAAAATCGGCCGCAACGATCCCTGCTGGTGCGGATCGGGCAAGAAATACAAGAAGTGTCATGGGGCGACATAAATCGATGAGCACTGAACTCATGGACGAACCTACACCTGCCACGCGCCTCGACACGGCGCTGGCCACGGCCCTCACCTTCGACGACATCCTGCTCGTCCCCCGCCACTCCACCATCATTCCTGCACAGGTGGAGGTCGGCACCCGGCTCACCCGGCGCATCCGACTCAACGTGCCACTGCTCAGCGCCGCCATGGACACGGTTACCGAGTCCGAAATGGCCATTGCCATGGCACAGCAGGGCGGGCTGGGCGTCATCCACAAGAATCTGCCCATCGAACAGCAGGCCGCCGAAGTGGATCGCGTGAAGCGCTCGGAGAGCGGGATGATTGTCAATCCCATCACGCTCTCACCGACCGCCCGCATCTACGAAGCACTCGAGCTGATGCGCCGCTATCGCATCTCCGGCGTGCCGATTACCGAAGACGGCAGCCGCGAAGGCCGCCTCACCGGCATCCTCACCAACCGTGATTTGCGGTTCGAGACCAACGTCGACCGGCCGGTATCCGAGGTGATGACCCGGGAGCGACTGTTTACCGTGCCCGTGGGCACGACGCTCGATCAGGCTCGCGAAATCCTCCATCAGGCCAAGGTGGAAAAACTT
>CAZZGM010000656.1:0-1608 GCA_964653955.1 uncultured Bifidobacteriaceae bacterium
CCTCCAGCGCCTTCACACCTTCGTCGCCAAAACCACTGCGATATTCCGGCGGCATGCTGGTTCCGGCACCGGGACCGCCACCAAACGCGCCACCACCGCCCGGCGCGGCCGGCGCACGTTCACCGGTCATGGCGGGCACCGTGTCGGCGGGAAGGACGATGACGTCGAAGCTGGCTTCGAGGCCGCCCTTCCTGATCTCCGCATCACGAATGGTGGTGTACGGCACGTCGAAGTGTTCGAACATGAGCCGCGTCCAGCCTTCGTCCATGTTGCCGCCGTTGTAACGCTGGAACATGGCGATACGCGGCTTGCGGATGTCGTAGGCACCAGCCACCGGTGACTTCAGCGCAACGAAGTCCACGCCGGTGGCCTGTGCCACACCGGCCACCGTACCCGCGGCCACCAGAAAATCTCCGGCGCGGACGCTGCCGTCGGTGGAAGGCGTCGCGGCGCGGCGCACGCCGACGCCACTGGCCAGCAACTGGTTCACGGCGCGGAAGCTGTCGTTCAGGCGGCCATCCAGTACGTAGCCGTTGGGTGCGCTGGCGGCAGCCGTGCCGGAGAGCGGCACGTGCGCGCCGAGCTTGACGAGATCCGACGTGACACTGGTGCCGACCGGTTCGGCTCGTACTCCCATGAACTCGCCGAACGTATCGGTGGACATGTCGTACGGGCGAATCGGATTGTCCTCACGATCCCTGGTGAGCGTGTTGTCCGGGTAGAACGTGCGGCCGAGCATCCAGCGGACCAGCCCCATCTTGGGCTGTGCCATCGAGATGACATAGGAGCCGGGACCAAACACCTTGCCCTCGGCAATGAGTTGTCCCTTCGTCTGGTGTACCTCGACGCCCGAGTCGAGGAACAGGTTGACGAGCTTCTTCGCGGTGAGCGCATCGTGCTGCTCGGCGGGAATCACGTAGGCCTTCACCGCACCGCTGGCGCCGCGTTCGGTCTGCCGCGACGCCTTCAGGTACATGTTCCTGAGCACAATCTCCCGGTTGCGCGCGGCCAGGTCCACCGTGGCCCACGCGGCAATCTTCTGCTGTTCGACGATGTCGCGGACGCGCCACCAGCCACCGGGCCACAGGCTCGGCATCGTGGTGAGCGGTTCGTAGGCCGGCAGGTTACGCGGCCCTCCACGCAGCTGGTCCGGGTGCATGAACATGGGCGTGGCCAGTCGGGCGCTGGCCGATTCGGTGAGCATCCCGGCAATGTTGTGGAACGGCGTAATCCAGTGGAAGCCCATGTGGCCCCAGCCCGAGTAGATGGCGGCACCAATCACGCCGGTCTTGCCCGCCGCTTCCAGGAGGTTGCCCATGTGCGCGCCCCACCACGACATCTCGCGCCACACCAGCGGGTCGCCGTCGGGACGGATGGGATCCGCATAGGGCGGAATGTAAAGCCGCGCATTGCCGCTGCCCATCTGGTGATGATCCACGTAGGCCTGCGGCAACCAGTCGCGATAGAGGATCTTCGCGAGATTCTTCGACTCGGGCAGGTTGAGTGCAAAGCCGTCACGGTTGTTGTCGTGACCCGCGTACTTCTGGTACAGCCACGGCAGGCCGGCGGCTTCGTATTCGGTGCCGACGTACTTCATGTACCAGTCGG
>CAZZGM010000657.1:0-1608 GCA_964653955.1 uncultured Bifidobacteriaceae bacterium
GACTCCCTCCTGCACCCGCTGCCGACCGAGCCCGTGCGTCCCTTCCACCCCGGACCATGACCGACATCCCGCTCGTCGCACTGGCCGGAGTTTTCGGACTCATCATCGGCAGCTTCCTCAACGTGGTGATCTACCGGCTGCCACTGGGGCAGTCGGTGGTGTTTCCACCGTCCGCGTGCCCGTCGTGCGGCAAACGGCTGGGTGCTCTGGACAACATTCCGGTGCTCTCGTGGGTGATGCTCGGCGGCCGATGCCGCCAGTGCGGCGCACCCATCTCCATGCAGTACCCGCTGGTGGAGCTCTGCACCGGGTTGTTGTTCGTGCTGATCACCTGGCTGACCCCCGTCGGGCCGCTGCTGGTTGCGCGCTTGTTGCTGGTGACCATCCTCGTGGTGCTGTTCGGCATCGACTACCACCACCAGATTCTCCCCAACGTCATCACACTGCCGGGCATCGTCATTGGCTTTCTCTTCAGCCTGGTGGGGCCGCCGGGCTGGATGGACAGCCTCATTGGCATCCTGCTGGGCGGTGGCGTGTTGTACGGCATTGCCGCTGCCTACTACGCCGTGCGCAAGGAGGAAGGCCTGGGCATGGGCGACGTGAAAATGCTGGCCATGATTGGCGCCTTTCTCGGTTGGAAGGCGGTGCTGGTGACGCTGGTGCTGTCGTCGTTTGCCGGCGCGCTGGTCGGCGTCGGTCTCATGGCGTTCAGCAGAGGGACGATGAGGTTGGCGCTGCCGTTCGGGACGTTCCTGTCGCTGGGAGCCCTGGCGGCCATGCTGTTTGGCGAACCGCTGGTGACCTGGTATGCCGGCTTCTTTCCGCAGTAACAGAAGGCAAAAGGCGGCAGGCGGAAGGCAGAACAAGCGTGCGTGTAACGTGCGGAGGTATGCGTGCCGGATCTGACGCTGGCCGGTTACGCGCTGGTGGCCATTACCGTGGTGATGGCCGTACTGCTGGTGCTGCTGCTCGTCTCGCTGGTGCGCTTGTCGAGAAGCGTGTCGGGCGCGCGTGCCGAACGCGCCGAAACCACCATGATGTCCGCCGTGCTGCAGGAAACGCTCACGCGCCTGCGTGCCGAGGAGCGTGCCATGGCCGCGCGCGCGGAAGCATCGGAGCGGCTGGCCAGCCAGATCATCACCGGCGTGGGGGCCGGCCTCATCGTCGTCGATCGTCAGGGCGCGGTGCAGATCGTGAACCCCGCGGCACGGCGCATCCTCAACCTCGAGAGCGATGGCACGGGCATGACCATCGACGTGCTGCTGGCGCGTTGCGTACCGCTGGCACGGGTGATTTCCGAAACGCTCCATACCGGCGTGCCGGTGGCACGGCTCAAACTGCGCCTCGATGGGCGGCCTTCGCACATTGGTGTCAGCGTGTCGCGGTTGTCGGGTACCGAAGCGGCCGTGTGTCTGTTCAGCGACCTGACCGAAGTGGTGGAACTCGAAGAGCAGCTTCGGCTGAAGGAAGCACTGGCCGGCGTCGGTGAGCTGACGGCCGGACTGGCGCACGAGTTCAGGAACGGCCTGGCCACCATTCACGGCTACGCGCGTCTGCTGGATCCGGCGCGGCTGCCCGAGCCGTATCGCCCCTACGTGGAAGGCATCC
>CAZZGM010000658.1:0-1605 GCA_964653955.1 uncultured Bifidobacteriaceae bacterium
CGCCGTCAGCGCCTTCTCGCCGCCCGACAGCAGCATGACACTCTGGAGGCGCTTGCCCGGCGGCGATGCCACGATGTCGATGCCGCTTTCGAGCGGATCGTTCTCGTCGAGCAGGCTGATGCCGGCCCGGCCACCACCGAACAGCGTCGAGAACGTCTCCTGGAAGTTCGCGTTGATGGCGGTGAACGCCTCGCGGAAACGCGCGTGGGTGGTTTCGTCGATGCGCCGGATGGCCTCGTTGGTTTGCGCGATGGAGTCCACGAGATCCTGGCGCTGGGCGGTGAGAAACACGTGCCGCTCCTCGAGCTCGGCGTGCTGCTCGATGGCCATCATGTTGACCGGGCCAATCCGATCGATCTTCGAGCGCAGCTCCGTGATGGCTTCTTCGGCGGTCATCCGCTCGGGAACCGGTGCTTCGGCGCCGTCCTCGATGGACGGTTCGTCCTCGTCCGGATCGGCGGCCTCGGCGGCACGAATGGCCCGCACGTCGGGCTCCACCACACCTTCGGCTTCCATCTGCGCGACGTCTTCGCGCACCTGATCGAGCGACTGCCCGACGGCGTCGACCGTCTGCTGTGCGAGGTGAGCCAGGTCCGACTCGGTGCGCGCACGAACCACGTCGAGTTCAGAAGCCAGCGTGCGGATGGCATCGAGCGCGCGGCGGGCGTCGCGGATGGTCGCGTCCTGCGCCTCCACCTGATTGCGCAGGTCGGCGGCGTGTTCGTCGGCCTCGCGTACGCGGTCGCGCAGTTCCTCGAGGCGCGCCACATCGGCGTCGAGCTGCTGCTCGTGTACGGCCAGGCCTTCGAGCAACGCCTCGCGCTGCTCGCGCATGGTGGCAACGTCGCGCGCGCAGGTTTCCACGCGGCGCTCCAGTTCGTCGGCGGCCGCTTCCATCCGGGATACTTCGGCCTGGGCCGCGGAGCATCTCTCGACGAGCGCGGCGTGTTCGGCACGTGCTTCCGCCGCGGCGCGGCTGGCCACCTCGGCCTGCTCGCGCGCCGCCGCCAGCCGCTGCTGCGCCTCGCCAAACGTCTCGTCGGCCATCCGCTTGTCGTCGTCCAGACGGACCACGGAGTCGCGGGCTTCGTCCATGCGGGCATCGAGCCCGCGGATTTCTTCCTGCACGCGGCGCACTTCGGAGGCCAGCAGGTCGACACGCTGCTGCAGGCGGAACTCGTCCTGGGCGGCGCGCGACACCTGCGCCTCCACCGACACGATGGCCTTCTCCTGCCGGTGAATTTCGGCGCCCAGCGCCTGGATGGCGGCCGTGGCATGCGCGATGGTCTGCTCGAACTGCTGCGTTTCGTCCGCCAGGCGGGCCAGGGCTTCCTGCTCGCCGGCAATGCGCTCGCGCAGTTCCTTGATTTCGCGTTTCGTGCCGAGGATGCCGCGCGACTCGGCCTTGTCGCCGCCCGTCACCACGTGACGGCCGCGGAACACATCACCGTCCAGTGTGGCCACGGGGAACGGCACCAGCGGAGCCACCTGCGCGGCGGTTTCGAACGACTCGGCAATGAGGGCATCGCCCATGGCCGACTGCAGGGCGTTCACGAACGGCCCGCCAACGCGAACGACGTCGCGCAGGCGGACGGTGCCGGCGGG
>CAZZGM010000659.1:0-1593 GCA_964653955.1 uncultured Bifidobacteriaceae bacterium
GCCATAAGGCTGTCTGACATATAGAGCGGCTGTAGGAGTGTAGCTCAATTGGTAGAGCACCGGTCTCCAAAACCGGGGGCTGGGGGTTCGAGTCCCTCCTGGCCTGCCACACACCACAGTGGCCGAGGAACGTGCAGTGTCGACTGAGATGACAGAGCAGACGGGCGAGGCGGCGCGCAGTGGGCCGCTTGGCTGGTGGCAGCGTACGGGCGAGTTCTTCGCCGAGGTCCGCAACGAGATGCGGCGCGTCACGTGGCCGTCCCGGCGCGAAGTGTATGCGACGACGGTGGTGGTCATTCTGACATCGATCTTCTTCGGGTTGTACCTGTTCGGAGTGGACCTGATGTTCAGCGCGGGCGTGCAGTGGGTGCTGCGTCGCTTGGGCGCGGGTGCGGTATGACCGACGACGCGACCAAGCACTGGTACATCGTGCACACCTACTCGGGCTTCGAGCGCAAGGTGGCCGAGTCGCTGAACGAACGCGCGAAGGCCTACGGGCTGTCCGACGAAATTGGCGAGGTGCTCATCCCGACCGAAGACGTGGTGGAGATGCGCGGCGGCCGGAAGATCGTGTCGTCGAAGCGGTTCTTCCCCGGCTACATCCTGGTCGAGATGAACATGACCGACAACGCGTGGCATGTGGTCAAGAACACGCCGAAGGTCACGGGCTTTGTCGGGGCGGGGGCCAAGCCCACGCCGCTGACCAAGGAAGAGGTCGAGCAGATTCTCGAGCAGGTCAAGACGGCCGCCGAGAAGCCCAAACCGAAGTATTCGTTCGACAAGGGCGACCAGGTGCGGATCAACGAAGGACCGTTTGCCAGCTTCAACGGCACGGTCGACGAGGTCAACGCCGACAAGAACACCCTCAAGGTGATGGTGACCATTTTTGGTCGGTCGACCCCGGTGGAACTCGATTTCCTGCAGGTGGAGAAGCTCTGAGCGTGCGTGCAGGGCAGGTTGCGGAGAGCTGAAGGCAGATCATGGCAAAGAAGGTTCAAGGCTTCGTGAAGCTCCAGATTCCGGCGGGCAAGGCCACGCCGGCACCGCCCGTGGGCACGGCGCTCGGCCCGCACGGCGTGAACATCATGGACTTCTGCAAGGCGTTCAACGCGCGCACGGCGAAGGACGACGGGCTCATCATTCCGGTCGTGGTGACGGTCTATACCGACCGCTCCTACTCGTTCATCACCAAGACGCCGCCGGCCGCGGTGCTGCTCAAGCGGGCGGCCAACATCGCCAAGGGGTCTGCGGAGCCCAACAAGAACAAGGTGGGCACGGTCACGGCACAGCAGGTCGAGGAGATCGCGAAGACGAAGATGCCCGACCTCAACTGCGAGTCTTTCGAGTCCGCGGTGAGGACAGTGGCGGGCACGGCGCGGTCGATGGGACTCGACGTCATCCAGTAAGGCATCTATGGCTACTCACGGCAAGAAGTACACATCGGCGAAGGAGCAGGTCGAAGACCGGCCGTACGCGCTGGACGAAGCCATGCCGCTCGTCCAGAAGATCAAGTTCGCCAAGTTCGACGAGACGGTGGCCCTGTCGATCCGGCTGGGTGTGGATCCGAAGCACGCCGACCAGATGGTGCGCGGC
>CAZZGM010000660.1:0-1593 GCA_964653955.1 uncultured Bifidobacteriaceae bacterium
GGCCCGACCGCGTGCCACCTCGCTGCGCACGAACTCCGCGGGCAGCCCCTCGCGCAGCGCCACGAACTCCATCTCCGGCGTGATTTCTCCGCGACGCGCGTAGTGCAGTTGCGTGACCGCCTGTCCAGATCGGCCCGCCTCGCGGCGCGGCGCCACCCACGACTCGCGCAGCTTCGGCAGTCCTTCGCGCGGATCGTGTCCCTGCGGCCCGCTGGTGTCGTACAGGCGAATGGACGGCTCGCCACCCGTAAGGGCCACCTCGCGCATGGGCACTCGCAGGTGCACGGGACCGTGCGGCGTGTCCACGGTCTTTTCTTCGAAGACCTTCGTTGAATTCGGAAATGCCCCGGCGTACGTCGTCGCGGGCGTAGTGTTGGTTGTCGACATGCCGCTCTCCCTCCGCCGGTATCAACCGGTTTCCGCCGCGCGCCTCGAGCGCGCCGGCCAGACCCCGCCAACGACCAGACCGGAACAACATCGTTGCAGCGGCAGGCGAAGGCGGGCAGGTTCCAGGGTCTTTCTCAATCTCGCCGAAGCGCACGTGCGCGAAGGCGGATACCCCTGGCGGTTCCGACGATCATACCCGAGCGGGTGCGGTCAGGTGTGGCTGTCCACCTCGGCAGCCAGGTCGCGCACGGCGCCGCTGATCGTGACGGCGTAGCCGGCTGGCTCATCGATGCGGCGAAGCCTGTCGGGCAGTGCCGCAAGCTGCTGCCGGACGCGGATACGCGCCGCCTCCAGACCGGAACTCGTGTCCAGACGACGGCCAGCGCGCATGACGGGCACCAGCAGCGGTTCGCCGGTATGTGCGGTTTCGCCGGCAAGCCCCAGCACGTCGCCCTGCATGCGGCCATCGGGACCGTGCTGGCGCCACACCTGCTTGCGCCCGGGCCAGGTGGCCTTGGAAGCCGACCTTTTCCGCCGCGGCTGTCCGGCATACTCCTGCAGCTTGTAGACGCAGTCGAGGTACGGCGCGTCGGACGAGGTGTTCATCCGCGTGCCGATGCCAAACCCATCGATGGGTGCGCCGCCGGCCACGAGCTCGACAAGCAGATGCTCGTCGAGGCTGCCGCTGACAAACACCGTGATGTGTCCGCAACCGCCGTCATCCAGGATGCGCCGCACGCGGCGCGCCTGCTCGGCCAGATCTCCGCTGTCAATCCGGACACCGCCAATCCGAATGCCCTCGGCTTCGAGTCTCCGGCTGATTTCCACCACGCGGTGCGCCGCGCGTTCGGTGTCGTAGGTGTCGATCAACAACACGGTGTGTCGCGGATGCGATCGGGCAAACCGTTCGAACGCCTCGGCTTCGTCATCGCACGCCTGTACGTACGAATGCGCCATGGTGCCGTAGACGGGAATCCCGTACAGCCGCCCGGCCTCCGTGGTGGCGGTTCCAGAAAATCCCGCCAGCCAGCTGGCACGCGCCGACAGCACGCTGGCTTCCGCCCCATGCGCACGGCGCAAACCGAAATCCACCAAGGTACGTTCGGGCGCTGCCAGCACCGAACGCACCGCCTTGCTCGCCACCAGCGTCTGGTAGTGCAGCAGGTTGATGATGCGGCTCTCCACCAGTTGCGCTTCCGGCAGCGG
>CAZZGM010000661.1:0-1578 GCA_964653955.1 uncultured Bifidobacteriaceae bacterium
TGGACATCGCCGCGGCGCGCGCGCGGCGCAGGTCCATCATCCCCACCACGACGGGCGCCGCCAAGGCCGTGGGTGAGGTGCTGCCGCAACTGAAGGGCAAGCTCGACGGCATTGCCATGCGCGTGCCCACGCCAAACGTCTCGGTCGTCGACCTGGTGGCGGTCATGGACAAGAAGGCCACCACCGAAGAGGTGAACGCCGCCCTGAAAGCCGCCGCCGACGGCCCGCTGAAGGGCATCCTCGAGTTCGTTACCGAGCCGCTCGTCTCCATCGACTTCCGCGGTAACCCGCATTCGTGCATGGTGGATGCCGCCTACACGAAGGTCATGGACAACGACTTCGTGAAGGTCATGGCCTGGTACGACAACGAGTGGGGCTACTCGAACCGCTGCGTGGATCTGCTCGCGAAGTTGTTCTAGGTTCTGCGGTCCATGTCCATCTCCTCCATTCGCGATCTGGATCTCGCCGGCAGGCGCGTGTTCATCCGTGTCGACTTCAACGTGCCGTTGAAGGACGGGCAGATCACGGATGACACGCGCGTGACGGCGGCACTGCCGACCATCCGTCTCGCGCTCGATGCCGGAGCGACAGTGGTGCTGGCCTCGCACCTCGGCCGGCCGAAGGGGACGCCCAACGCGAAGTACAGCCTGAAGCCGGTGGCCGAGCACTTGGCGGCCCTCCTCGGCCGTCCGGTCACGTTCGCGGACGACTGCATCGGTGCACCGGCGGAGGCCGCGGTGGCCGCCGCGCACGCCGAAGGCGGCAGCCACCTCGTGCTGCTGGAAAACCTCCGCTTCCACGCGGAGGAAGAGAAGAACGACCCGGGCTTTGCCGCGGCGCTGGCGCGGCTGGCGGACGTCTACGTGAACGACGCGTTTGGCGCGGCCCACCGCGCCCATGCGTCGGTGGCCGGTATGGTGTCCGCGTTTCCACGGGCAGCCGCCGGGCTCCTCATGGAGAAGGAACTCAACTACCTGGGCATGGCGCTCGGCGAGGCGGAGCGGCCGTTCGTCGCCGTGCTCGGCGGCGCCAAGGTGTCCGACAAGATCGAGGTCATCGAAAGCATGCTGGGCCGCGTCGATCGCCTGCTGATTGGCGGCGCCATGGCCTACACGTTCTTCAAGGCACTCGGCATGCCGACCGGCCGTTCGCTGGTGGAAGACGACAAGCTGGACGCGGCACGTAACGTCCTGGCGCTGGCGCAGGCCCGCGGCGTGCAGCTGCAACTGCCCGTCGATCATGTGGTGGCCACGGCGCTCGACGCCTCGGCCGAGACAGCCATCCTCACCGTCAACGACGCCGCCATTGGCGACCGCATGGGCCTCGACATCGGCCCCGCCACGGCACACCTCTTTGCCGACCTGCTGAAAGACGCAAAGACCGTGGTGTGGAACGGCCCGATGGGCGTGTTCGAGATGGCACCGTTTGCCGCCGGCACCATGGCGGTGGCGCGCGCCTGCGCGGCCGTGCAGGGCACTACGATCATTGGCGGTGGCGACTCGGTGGCCGCCGTCAACGCGGCCGGCGTGGCCGACCGCATGACGCACATCTCCACTGGCGGCGGCGCCTCGCTGGAGT
>CAZZGM010000662.1:0-1571 GCA_964653955.1 uncultured Bifidobacteriaceae bacterium
GGGACAACGCGGCGCTGGTATCGCCGCGGATGGCCGAGCAGCTGGGCGTCGAGAACGGCGACATCCTGGAAGTGCGGCACGACGGCCGCGTGTTGCGCGTGCCGGCCTGGATTGCACCCGGCCATGCCGCGGACGCGCTCACCATCACGGTGGGCTACGGCCGCACCCGTGCCGGCCGCGTCGGCAACGGCACCGGATTCAATGCCTATCTGCTGCGCGGCAGCCAGTCGCCCTGGTTCGGCGCGGCGGAAGTGCAGCGCACCCGCGACCGGTACCAGCTGGTGAGCACCCAGGATCACTGGGCCCTCGAAGGCCGCAACGTCGTCCGGTCGGCGCACCTCTCGGAGTTCAAGGCCAATCCGGCCTTTGCTCACGAGATGGAGCACATGAAGCTCGACGAGGGCATCACGCTGCTGCCGCACCGTGAATACACCGGTTATGCCTGGGGCATGGCCATCGACATGAACGCCTGCAACGGCTGCGGCGCGTGTGTCGTGGCGTGCGTGGCCGAGAACAACATTCCGGTGGTCGGCAAGGACCAGGTGTCGCGCAACCGCGAGATGCACTGGCTTCGCATCGACCGGTATTACGCAGGCAGCCTCGACAACCCCGACACCTACTTCCAGCCGATGCCCTGCCAGCAGTGCGAAAACGCGCCCTGCGAGGTGGTGTGCCCGGTGTCGGCCACGGTGCACAGCGACGAAGGCCTGAACGACATGGTCTACAACCGCTGCGTCGGCACCCGCTACTGCTCGAACAACTGCCCGTACAAGGTGCGGCGCTTCAACTTCCTGCTGTACCAGGACTGGGATACGCCGCAGTTCAAGCTGCAGCGCAACCCGGACGTGACCGTCCGCAGCCGCGGCGTCATGGAGAAGTGCACCTACTGCGTGCAGCGCATCAACGCGGCGCGGATCCAGTCCAAGCGCGAAGAACGCGACATCCGCGACGGCGAAATCGTGACGGCCTGCCAGTCGGCCTGCGCGGCCGACGCCATTGTCTTTGGCAACATCAACGACCCGAACAGCCGCGTGGCACGCCTCAAGAGCAGCCCGCTGAACTATTCGGTGCTGGCGGAGCTGAACGTGCGGCCCCGCACCACCTACCTGGCGGTGGTTCGCAATGTGAACCCCGCGCTGCCGGCCAACCCCGGAGTGGGCGGGCACCACGCCACGACTGAGCACGACACGGCGAGCGAACACTGATGGCGAACAACGTTCACGGACACTCGACGTCCACGGCCGTCCTGGACGCTCCGGTCATTGCGCCGGGGCACGACCTCGAGACGGTTACCGAAGCGGTTGCGCAGATTCCGTTGTCGAAGCGCACCCCGATGGGGTGGGTCTTCGGCTTCCTCATCGGTCTCGGCGGGCTGATGGCGCTGCAGATGGCCATCGGCAAGCTGGTGCTGACGGGTATCGGCATCTGGGGCAACAACGTTCCGGTCGGCTGGGCGTTCGACATCATCAACTTCGTCTGGTGGATCGGCATCGGCCACGCCGGCACGCTGATTTCGGCCATCCTGCTGCTCTTCAAGCAGCAGTGGCGCATGTCGATCAGCCGCTTCGCCG
>CAZZGM010000663.1:0-1569 GCA_964653955.1 uncultured Bifidobacteriaceae bacterium
AGATGCTGCCGGTGTCCATTCCGCAGCGCAAGGGCGACCCGGTGACGTTTGACCGCGACGAGTCGGTTCGTGCCGAGACCACGGCCGAGGCCCTGCGCGCGCTGAAGCCGGCGTTCAAGAAGGACGGATCGGTAACGGCCGGCAACGCGCCGCCGGTGAACGACGGTGCCGCCGCGCTGGTGGTGATGAGCGCGGACCGTGCAAAGGCGCTCGGCGCCACGCCCATGGCACGCATCGTCGCGCAGGCGACGAGTGGCCTCGAGCCGAAGATGCTGCTGATGACGCCGGTGGAAGCCACGCGCAAGGTGCTGAAGAAGGCCGGCTGGTCGCTCGAGGACGTGGACCTGCTCGAAGTCAACGAAGCGTTTGCCGTGCAGGCCGTGGCCGTGATGCGCGAGCTCGGCGTCGACCCGGCCCGCGTCAACGTCAACGGCGGTGCCGTGGCGCTCGGACACGCCATCGGCTCGTCCGGCGCGCGCATCCTCACCACGCTGCTCTACGCGCTGAAGGCGCGCGGCAAGAAGCGTGGCGTGGCTACGCTGTGCCTCGGCGGCGGTAACGGCGTCGCGCTGGCCGTTGAATTGATCTAACCGGCTGGCATACGCAAGCGAGCCGAAAGCGACTTTTCGGTTCACACGAGCGCCGGGATCGGCCCTGCTGATCCCGGCGTTCGTCTTTTCTGAGCTCGGTTATGCCTGCTAGTGGACTGTCTGGTCGATTCCTAAAGGGCCCGTTCCTTCGGAACGGGCCGGAAACCGGCATTGAGCGCCGACGATGGCACTTGAGTTTTCGCTGATACGCTCCACTAGTTCCTCAAGCTGGCGTCTGCGTCACCGGTACTGTTTGTTTCCGCGTCGCCTCCACCTGCCCCACGCCAGGCCAGCCGCCATGGGCACCAGCATCACCACCTCCCACGCCACCGCTTTCAGGTTGTGCGCCCAGAAGCCCGGCAGGTGTGTCCGCCGCGAGATGGCCTCGAACACGTACGCTTGCGCGAAGTAGAAATCGGACGTCAACGGCCACAGCGCCATGACGCCCAGCGGTGGCGTGTCGTCGGACCCGAGCCAGTCGAACAGCACGTGTGAGGCCCAGGCCAACGCCACGAGTAGCGCCAAACGGGGGTCGCGCCCCTTCGTCCAGACGAGCACCGCCAGGCCGGCCAGCATGGCCGCGCCCAGACTGTGCGTTTCCATGTTGTGGCGGCCCCAGAGGAAGTCCACGTCCGGCAGCACGGCGGCTGCGGCACAGACGAGAGGGACGTGGAGAGGCGGCGGCACGAGGTTCGGAGCCCCACCGTTGGTGCCGCGGGCACCGCCACGCGACGCACCGGCCAGCGCGACGATGACGCCACCCAGCGCGTGTCCCACGGGACTTGGCATCCCCTCACGGTACGCAGTCTCGCGCGCGGCTGGCAAGCGGCGGCGTGGCAGTCCCTGCCAACGGAGCCGGAGAGCGAAAGTGGCAGGTGGCCGCAACCTGTTGATAATCAACCCTTAGAGCCGACCTGGTGCACACGTTTTCGCTTGACTTTCGCTTGGCGCGTTTCTAGGATCACTGCTGGCCGGAAAG
>CAZZGM010000664.1:0-1566 GCA_964653955.1 uncultured Bifidobacteriaceae bacterium
ACGGCGGTCCAGCCGCGGGCCGCCGAGCCAGTGCCACCACCGCCGGTGCCCGAATCTCCGGTGGCGGCTACCGCCGACGCCACGGCAATGGAAGTGGTGGACGGGCGGTTGTGCACCAGCCTGGTGCGCACGGGCGACCCCTGGCGCTGTGCGCCGGTGGATGCACCGGTCGCGTCAGGAGCGCTGTACTACTACACGCGCGTCAGAAGTGGAGGCGACGGCGTGGTCCGCCATCGCTGGACGCGTGACGGGGCCCTCGTGACCGAGCGGGCGCTGCGCATTCGCGCCAACCCGAGGGAAGGCTTCCGCACGTTCAGCCAGCAAACCGTATCGGGACCCGGCGTGTGGCACGTGTCCGCCCTTGGAGCCGACGGACGCGTCATTGACGAACATCGCTTCGACGTTGCTGCCCCGCGCCGCTGACGAGGGAGAACGCGCCCGAGGGTCAGGACTCGTCGTCGGCCGGTTCGTCCGAACGCGCTCCCGGCGCCGCTCCCCCCTCATCGTCGGCCCTCGCCCGTGCGCGACGGCCACCGAGGAAGAGGCCAAGAACACCAGCGGCGCCCAACCCCAGCAGCGTGCGCGACAGCCGGCTCTGCGGACGGGGTTGAGCAACGGGCGTCACGAGTTGACGGTAGACCTCGAGGTCCGGCGACGCCGGCACCGCTGGTCGCGTGCGGTGGCGTCGTTCCGGCACCGGTACCCAGCGCGTCATATAGGTAAAGTGGTCCGAGGCGCACAGCGGGCAGCGGTACTGGTCGTGCACCTCTTCACAATCGAGGCACAGGCGGGCAACACGCAGTTGCATGAGGTCAGTGTATTCCGGTTCTTCCGATGTCCACACCCCCTTCACTTTCGTCCGCGCAACTCTCGCGCTACTTCGCACGCATCGGCTACGGCGGTAGCACCGCGGCATCACTGACGACGCTCCGCAACCTGCATCGGGCGCACCTGCTGGCCATCCCGTACGAAAACCTGGATATCCATCTCGGCGTGCCGCTCACGCTCGATCCCGAGCGGATGTTCACGAAGCTGATCGATGAAGGGCGCGGCGGGTGGTGCTACGAAATGAACGGCGTGTTCGCGCGCGTCCTCGGCACACTGGGCTTCGATGTACGCTGCGTGTCCGGCGCCGTGGGCCGTGCCCAGCGCGGCTGGCGGGCCGAAGGCAACCATCTCGTGCTCATCGTCACGCTCGATCGCCGCTGGATTGCCGACGTCGGTTTCGGTGACGGGTTCTTCGCGCCGCTTCCCCTCGAACCTGGTGCTTACACGCAGGCAGGGTTTCGTTATCGTGTTTCGCGTGACGGCCCGCGCTGGCGGGTGGACAACCATCCGGGCGGCGGCGCGGATGGTTTCGATTTCACCCTGACGGCCCGCACGCTGGATGCCTTCGCCACACAGTGCCGCGAGCTTCAGACCTCGCCCGATTCGAGCTTCGTCAGGGCCACGGTGTGCGAGCGTTTCACGCGCGATGGTCTGGTGATGCTGCGCGGCGCGACGCTTCGGGAACACACGTCCACCGGTGTGACCTCACGTGTGCTCCGGGACGCCGACGAGTTCGCG
>CAZZGM010000665.1:0-1557 GCA_964653955.1 uncultured Bifidobacteriaceae bacterium
GTAGTTCACCGTGATGTAGTGCCCGAACACCTTCGACACGCCATACGGGCTGCGCGGATAGAACGGCGTCAGCTCGGTCTGCGGCACCTCGCGCACCCGCCCGTACATCTCGCTGGACGAGGCCTGATAGAAGCGGATTTTCGGGTTGACACGCCGGACGGCGTCCAGCACGCGCGTGACACCCTGCGAGTTGTACTCGCCGGTCAACATCGGCTGGTCCCATGACGAGGGCACGAACGACATCGCCGCCAGGTTGTAGAACTCGTGCGGCTCGGCCTGCTCCACGGCCTTGATCAGCGAGAGCTGATCCAGCAGATCGGCCTGGATGATCGTCACCCGGTCTTTCAGGTGTTCGATGCGCCACTCGTTCGGTGCGCTGAGACGGCGGGCAATGCCGAACACCTGGTAGCCCTTTTCGAGCAGCAGTTCGGCGAGATACGAGCCATCCTGTCCGGTAATTCCCGTAATCAGTGCACGCTTCGACATGGCAACCACACACGATAGCCCGAAACACGAGGCACGGGCAACCGCCGCGCCTTACAGCCGGTACCCCGCCACCGCCGCGTCGTCGAAGAACATGCGCACGGTTTCGAGGGAGAAGTCCTCGAGGTCGCGGCCGAGGGCCGGAAGCCTGGCCAGGATGTCGGCCGTGAGGGTGATGATGGGACAGCCAATCTCGTGAGCCTGGATGACGTTGAGGACCTCGCGCGGGCTGGCCCACATGAGTTCGGCATCGGGCGCGCGTTCGAGCAGGGTCAGCGCCTCGCGCATCAACGGCACCGGATCCCGGCCCGTATCGGCAACGCGGCCGGCAAACACGGACACGTACGACGGCGCGCCGCCTGACAACGCCTCGGCCGCAGCGCGAATCTGCTCCAGGCTCATGACCGCCGTGACGTTCACCTTCACTCCGGACTGCGACAGCCGGCGCACCACGTCGAACGCCGGTTCCCCGCGCGTGTTGGTGACGGGAATCTTCACGTAGACCTGCGGTCCCCAGCCGGCCATCTCCATGGCCTGCCGTTCCATCTCGTCGAAGTCGTCGGAGAACACCTCGAAAGAAATGGGGCGATCGGGAATGGCGTCCAGCACCTCGCGTGCGAACACGCGATAGTCGGTCACCCCGGCCCTCCGCATGAGCGTCGGGTTGGTGGTGAATCCCCTGATATGAGGCTGGCGGTACAGGTCGAGCATTTCTTCGCGCTCGGCACCATCAGCGTAAATTCTCGTGCGCAGGTCGGTCAGCGTCATCAATCGGGCACGGAGCGCCGCGACAGCAGCCAGTCGACAGCCGCCGCCAGCGAGTTCACACGAACATCCGGCGTGCAGGGGGAACGTTCATCGTAGCCGCAGTCCACCAGAATTGTCACACCACATCCGGCGGCGCGGCCGGCTTCGATGTCGCGCCAGCGATCGCCGACGAGCGCGCTGGCCGCCATGTCGTGCACGGGCGGCTGCAGCAGCAGCCCCGGTTTCGGCTTCCGGCACCGACACGCATCCGCATCGTCATGCGGGCACAGCCGGATGTCGAGCAGCCCCAACTCGTGCCGCAACCGC
>CAZZGM010000666.1:0-1439 GCA_964653955.1 uncultured Bifidobacteriaceae bacterium
CGTAGTCGTCCGGCTCACAGAGGAACAGCGTCACCGACAGGTCGCTGCGCAGGCGCTGCGACGTACCGCCCTGGCTCATCACCGCGCCATCGACGTGCATGCCGTACTCCCCGCCATCCGCGTAGCGGTTGAACAGCGGCGGCAGGATGCGCAGCGGCAGCGCCGCCGAGAAGAACTGCGGATGGGCCTGCACCCGCGCAAGGACGCGCTGGCTTGCGGCCTGAGCGGCCGGCAGCGTGGCATCGAGCTGCAGGTTGCGCTTGCGCAGAGCGCCCTGCGAACCGACGGTGGCCCGCCCGTCCGACCAGGGCGCGGCGTCGATCTGCGCGCGGATCTGCCGGACTTCCTCCGGCGGCAGCACTTCGGGCACGTGCAACATCATGATGGTGACTCCGGAGAACCGAGCGCGCAAAAGACAGGGCCGGTGAAACACCGGCCCTGTCACGCCTGCGCTGGACTGCCCTCAACTTACTTGAAGTTGATCGTCCCGCTCAACTGGAAGGAACGCGGCGCCCCGAGGACGTAGCGCGAACCGCCGTTGTTGATGCTGGCCATGTAGAACTCGTCCAGCAGGTTGTAGGCATTGAACTGCACCGCCACCCGCTCGTTCACCGCGTACCGGGCCATCGCGTCCACCACCCAGTACTCCGGGCTCTGCGCCAGGTTCGTCACGGTCGCCTGCGTGGCGTTGCCGTTGCGGAACGCCGTGTCCGTATAGCGCGCACCGCCGCCGATCGTGAGACCGAACGGGAAGGTGTAGGTGGTCCACGAGGTGAAGGTGATTTTCGGGGAGAACTGCAGCTGCGCGCCGGTGTTGGCGGCAGTGCCCTCGACGACCTTCGTGTCCATCGAGGCAAGACCGGCACTCACCTGC
This sequence comes from uncultured Bifidobacteriaceae bacterium, assembly GCA_964653955.1. Classification (GTDB taxonomy): domain Bacteria; phylum Acidobacteriota; class Vicinamibacteria; order Vicinamibacterales; family UBA2999; genus VFZN01. The sequence continues at coordinate 875 of CAZZGM010000666.1, forward strand.
CAGTTCGGCGTGATCATGCCCGTGGCGCCGAGTTCGATGCCACGCACCTTGCGCTCGCCATACTGGACGATCTCGCTGGTGACCGGGTCAGGCTGTGCCGTATCGTTCTTGTTGCGTGTGTCGAAGGCCGCAGCCGTGAGCACCAGGCGATTGTCCAGCAGTTCCCACTTGGTGCCCAGTTCGATGTTCGTCGCCTCCTGCGGATCGAGCGTGTAGTTGTTGGCGTTGGTCGCAGTGTCGGCGGAAAGCTGCAGGCTCGCGCCCCCGGGCGGCTGCTCCGAACTCGCGTAGTTGATGTAGATCGTGCCATTGGGCAGCGGCTTGAACACCAGGCCCGCCTTGCCGGTAAACAGGTTGCCCTGGTTCTGAAGGAAGGTCGAGGCCGCGGGCAAAGCAGGCGGAACGGCCGGAGCCGGAACAGTGGCCGTCTCGAGTTCATAGTGATCGAAACGCGCCCCGAGATTCAGGCGCCAGCGTTCGCCGAATTGCAGCGTGTCGAACACGTAGGCCGCCGCGGTGAGCATCTTGCCGTCAGTCGCCTGCCCGCTGGACGCCAGCGTCACGA
>CAZZGM010000666.1:1449-1551 GCA_964653955.1 uncultured Bifidobacteriaceae bacterium
CGTCACGAAGCTGTCGGCGGTGCTCGGGTTGTAAAGATTGGCCGCCACGGCGGTACCCGTGCTCGCCGAGCCGCGCAGCAGCTGCCTTTCGTAGGTGAATTC
>CAZZGM010000667.1:0-1532 GCA_964653955.1 uncultured Bifidobacteriaceae bacterium
CGCGCCTGCTCGTCGAGAGCAGCCGCGTGGTGGACATGGCACCATGGACGACGTGGCGCGTGCCGTCGCCCTCGTTGATGCTCATTGGCGGCTACTACGCGCTGCTGGGAATTTGGTGGTGCGCGGGACCACCCGTGAGAAGCGCCGCCTCGAAGTGGCGGCGGCCGGCTGCCGCGGTTGCCGCCACCGTCTGGCTGTGGATGGCGACGGCACCGCTGGTGCACGCCCGCGCCGCCTTCAGCAAACATCTGACGCTGACCGCCATTGACGTGGGGCAGGGTGACGCGTTGCTGGTTCGTTTCCCGAACGGCCGGACGATGATGGTGGATGCGGGCGGGTTGGCGGCTGGCAGCGGATTCGACATGGGCGAGCGTGTGGTGGCGCCGGCGCTGCGTGCGCGCGGGCTGGGCCGCCTCGACTATGTGGCGGTTACCCACGGAGACGCGGATCATGTGGGTGGTGCAGCCACGATCGTGCGCGACTTCCGTCCCACGGAGGTGTGGTGGGGTGTACCCGTGCCTCCGCACGAAACGCAGGCCGCACTGGTCGGCATTGCGGCGAAGACCGGGAGCGCCGTCCGGTGGCTGCAGGCGCACGATCGGCTCACCGTTGGCGACGTCGAAGTGCGCGTGCACCATCCGCCGCTGCCCGATTGGGAACGGCAGCGGCCACGGAATGACGATTCGCTGGTGCTGGAGGTGCGGTACGGCGATGTGTCGTTGCTGTTGACCGGCGACATCGGCCGCGAGGTGGAAGGGGAACTCGAACCTCGCCTCGACCTCAACCCGCTGGTCGTGCTGAAAGCACCACATCATGGCAGTGCCTCGTCGAGTTCGGCGCGATTTCTGGAGCGCGTGCGCCCGCGCGTGGTGCTGGTGAGCGCCGGACGGGGAAACCTGTTTGGCCATCCGGCCCCGGCGGTGCTTGGCCGCTACGCGGAGGTGAACGCGGTGGTGTTTCGTACCGACCGTGATGGTCAGGTCGACGTGGTGACGGACGGCCGGCGTCTGGAGGTTCGGACGTTCACCGGTCTTCGCTGGCGCGTCCCGTGACGAGTGCGTGTTTGGCGCTGGCCCAGGCACGATCCCATTCGTCGAACGACAGGTCTTCGGGCCGCTGGCCGTTGGCTTCCAGCGTGTGCTCCATCTGCTCGAAGCGGGCCTGGAATTTGTCGTTGGCCTTGCGCAGCGCAGCCTCAGGTGAGAGGCCCATCTTGCGCGCGAAGTTGGCCACGGCAAACAACAGGTCGCCCAGCTCTTCCTCCGCGGTGGCCGAGTCCAGTCCATCGCGCGCAATGGCTTCACGCAGTTCCTGTACTTCTTCGTCGACCTTGTCCAGCACGTCGCCGGCCTGCACCCAGTCGAAGCCCACGCCGGCGGCTTTCCGTCCAAGCTGCTCGGCACGCAGCAGCGCCGGCAGCGAACGGGGAATACCGCCGAGCGTGGTCTTGCGCGGCTTGCCGGCCTGGCTGCGTTCCACGTCCTTGATGTCGTCCCACTGCGCCTTGACGCCGCCCGACGTCATGGGGGTGC
>CAZZGM010000668.1:0-1530 GCA_964653955.1 uncultured Bifidobacteriaceae bacterium
CCGCCGCTGCTCATCCGCACCGCGGTGGCAATCTTTTTGGCAACGTCGAGCCGGTTGGTGGCGAGGTTGATGTTGTAGGCAATCAGCGGCATGCGCGCGCCAATCACGCTGGCGCCGCCGGTGGCGTGCGGTGCGGTGGGGCCGAAGTCCGGCGCCCACTCCGGTTTGGCCATCTTCGCGGCCAGTCCTTCGAACTCGCCTCGGCGGATGTCTTCCAGGCCGCGCCGTGATGGAGAGGTGGCGGCGTCTTCGTAGAGATACACCGGTAGCGAGAACCGTGCGGCCACCTCGGCCGCGACGTCGCGCGCCAGGCCAACGCAGTCGGCCATGGTGGCGCCGTCCAGCGGGATGAAGGGCACCACGTCCACGGCGCCGAGGCGGGGGTGTTCGCCTTTGTGCGATGCCAGATCGACGGCCGCAAGCGTGTGTTCGAACAGCGCGAGGATGCCGGCCTTGAGGGCGTCGGGTGGCCCGGCCAGCGTCAGCACGCTGCGATTGTGGGTGGCGTCGGACTGCACGTCGAGCACCCGGACGCCTGGAACGGCGCGTACCTGGTCGGCAATGTGGGCCACTACATCCGGACGGGCGCCTTCGCTGATGTTGGGAACCGATTCGATGAGAGTCATGAGTCGATTGTTTGTACCACAGCCGAACAACGTCGCGACCACTGGAACGGCCGAGCTGGTGATGGCATGCGTTTGCACACAACGTCGATCGTGGGCGATTGCACTGGTGTGATGAGGGATGAAAAGGCGTGAAGAGGGGGTAAGCTGCAAGGATGCTTGTCCGATAACTGATCTTTGGAGGATGGACGTTATGAAAGCGAAATTCGCGGCGTTGCTGGTGGCAGCGGCGTTTGCGGCACTGAGCGCCGGTACGGCGTTCGGACAGGGTCTTCAGACAGGTGTCCTGACGGGCACCGTCACGGACCAGGACGGCCTTGTGCTGCCTGGTGTATCGGTTACGGTTTCTTCGCCGGCCCTTCAGGGGACGCGGACGACGGTGACGGATGGCAATGGTGTGTACGTGGTGCGCGGCTTGCCGCCGGGCCAGTACACCGTGCAGTTCGAGCTGTCCGGCATGCGGACGCTGGAAGCGAGCCAGCGCGTCGATCTCGGGTTGACTGCCCGTGTCGATGCGCAGCTGCAGTTGGACACGCTCACGGAAACGGTGACGGTCACGGCCGAAGTGCCGTCGATGGTGACCGTGGTATCGGTGGGTGCCAACTACCGCGGCGAGATGATCGACAAGCTGGCGTCGCCCCGCACGCTGCAGGGCGTTGCGGAACTGGCGCCGGGCCTCACGGACAACACGCCCAACGCCGGGCAGGTGACCATTGCCGGCGGCTTCGCGTACGACAACCAGTTCCTGGTGGATGGCGTGGATGTGGCCGACAACCTGTTCGGCACGGCCAACAACCTGTTCATCGAGGACGCCATCGAAGAAGTGCAGGTGCTCACCTCGGGCATCTCCGCGGAGTTCGGCCGCTTTGGCGGCGGCGTAGTGAACGCCATCACCCGAAGCGGGAGC
>CAZZGM010000669.1:0-1528 GCA_964653955.1 uncultured Bifidobacteriaceae bacterium
GGACGTGGCCTATGGGTTCGTCGGCATCCGGCGATCCGATCCCGGCTACCTGGCGGCGTCGGTCATGAACAACGTGCTGGGGCAGTACGCACTCGGTGGCCGTCTGGGGGACAACATCCGCGAGCGACAGGGCATGGCCTACTACGTGTACAGCTCGCTGGATGCCGGCATTGGACCTGGCCCTTTCATGGTGCGGGCTGGCGTGGCCGCCTCGAACGTCCAGCGCACCATTGCCGCCATCGACGCCGAACTGCATGCCGTGCGAGGGGACGGGTTTACGGAGAAGGAAGTTTCGGAGTCCATCCGCTACATGGTGGGCGCGCTGCCGCGGCAACTGGAAACCAGCGCGGGCATGGCCTCGTTCCTGCTGAACACCGAACTGCACGGCCTGGGGCTCGACTACGACCGGCGCCTCCCGGATCTCCTCCGCTCCGTCACGCACGATCAGGCCGTGGCTGCCGCCCGGCGCCTGCTGGATCCGGAACGTGCCACGGTGGTGGTGGCTGGTCCTGATGTTCCGGCATGAGCACGCCCGGCGGCGCGGCTGGCGTCGGCGATAATGCCCGGACCACGTCCATGGAAACCGTCACGATTCGTGAGCTGAAGACCTACGAAGAATTCAAGCAGGTCGTCGAGCTGGAACGCGCCGTGTGGGGATTTTCGGATCCCTTCGACATGGTGCCTCCCGTGGTGTTCACCATCACGGTGAAACGCGGCGCCATCCTGCTCGGGGCGTTCGATGCTCAGGACCGGATGGTGGGATTTTCCTACTCGCTGGTCGGCATGAAGGAGGGCAAGCCGCTGCAGTGGTCGCACATGACCGGCGTGCTGCCCGAATATCGAGGCGGCCTGGGTCACCGATTGAAGCTTGCGCAGCGCGAACGAGCGCTGGCGCTCGGATATGACCTCATCGAGTGGACGTTCGATCCGCTGCAGGCGATGAACGCGCACCTGAACATCACCAAGCTCGGATGTGTCGCCGAGGAATACCATCGCAACGTTTACGGCGAGTCGACGAGCGCGCTGCACCGGGGCACGCCCACCGATCGCCTGGTGGCGCAGTGGCACATTGCGTCACCGCACGCCGGGCGGCGGCTGGCGTCGGCACCCGAGCTGCGGTTCCGTTCGCAGGAGGTGGCCGGCGCGCCGGTCGTGAACCGGACGGCCATGGCCGGTGCCTGGCGGGTGTGCGCCAGCATCGATCTCGAGCTCGACGTCCGCCGCTTCTGGCTGGAAATCCCGGTCGGGTTTACCGATATGCAGCACCAGGCGCCGGATCTGGCACTGACGTGGCGCCTGCACACGCGCGAGATTTTCGAGACGTACTTCCGTCGCTGTTACCGCGTGGTGGACTTCGTGCTCAGCCGCAGCGAAGGTGTGGGCCGATACCTGCTGGCGCTGAAAGACGAAGCCTGACTCGTCTCGCCGAAGCGGCCGTCGGCCGCGAAGGCGGACCTAGCCGGGCGGCCAGGCCATGGCGCGGCCGCCCAGTACGTGCAGGTGGATGTGGAACACCGACTGGCCGGCT
>CAZZGM010000670.1:0-1524 GCA_964653955.1 uncultured Bifidobacteriaceae bacterium
GATGCCGCAGGAAGTGCAGGTCGTGGATGGTCATTACAGCCGCCGCCCGTCCGGGAATGGCGACGGGTGTTGCGGCGTGCACCACATCGAACCGCCCGGCCAGCCACTCGACGGGAGGCCACGACAGGCGATTCCAGCTCCACGTCAGCAGACGGACGGGCACGCGGCGGTCGACCAGCCGCACCGCTCCCAGTTCGTGTGCCGCGGCCGGAACCAGGCGGTCCTTCCAGGACGCGGTGAAGGCGGTGACGTCTCCCGCGGGCGCCGGACCTCCCGGCTCGGCCAGGGCGCGCACCAGCTCGTGGACGTACTCTCCTACGCCGGTCCGCTGGCGGAGCGCAGGGCGATAATCCACGAGCACACGCACGGCCGAGGAGCGTACCACGCCCCGGCTCGAAGCGCCAAGTCCTTGTGTGTCAGTATGTTGACAGGATTGAACCGGCGATGATAGGCTCGTCGTTTTGAAGCGGGGCCCACGAGTCGGGTGGGCAGTGGAGAAGGCTCGAGCCTATGAAGATCGCGGTGGTGGGAACGGGATATGTGGGCCTGGTCGTCGGCGCCTGTCTGGCCGAGTCCGGCAACGATGTCATCTGCGTCGACAATGTCGAGGCGAAGGTCCGGATGCTCAAGCGGGGCCATATTCCCATCTACGAGCCCGGTCTCGAAGAAATCGTCAAGCGCAACAAGGCCGAAGGGCGCCTGATCTTCACGACGCAGTTGTCCAAGGCCGTGAAGGCGTCGCAAATCGTGTTCATCGCCGTGGGCACGCCGCAGGGGGAAGACGGCTCCGCCGATCTCCAGCACGTCCTGGCGGTGGCCCGCGACGTGGCCAAAGCCATGGACGGCTACCGCGTCATCGTCAACAAGAGCACGGTGCCGGTGGGGACGGCCGAACGTGTCCGCGAGATTGTCCGGCGCGAAACGACGCACCCGTTCAGCGTGGTGAGCAACCCCGAGTTCCTGAAGCAGGGTGCCGCGGTGGACGACTTCATGAAGCCCGATCGCGTGGTGATTGGCGCCGAAGACCCGCGCGGCGCCGAGCTGATGGTGGCGCTCCACAAGCCCTTCACACGAACCGGTGCGCCGATCATGGTGATGGACTGCGCCAGCGCCGAGTTGTCGAAATACGCGTCGAACGCACTGCTCGCCACCAAGATCTCGTTCATGAACGAGGTGGCCAACGTGTGCGACGTGTTTGGCGCCGACGTGGATCTGGTGCGGCAGGCGGTGGGCGCCGACAAGCGTATCGGTCCGTCGTTCCTGTTCCCCGGCGTCGGCTACGGCGGCAGCTGTTTTCCGAAGGACGTGAAGGCGCTGGTCCGTTTTTCATCGGACAAGAAGTACGACTTCAAGATCCTGAAGGCGGTCGAGTCGGTCAACGAGTTGCAGAAGCGCGTGCTCGTGAAGAAAATCGACAAGTACTTCGGCGGGCAGTTGAAGGGGAAGACGATTGCTCTCTGGGGCCTGGCTTTCAAGCCCAAGACCGACGACATGCGCGAAGCGCCGGCGGTGCCGATCATCGAG
>CAZZGM010000671.1:0-1517 GCA_964653955.1 uncultured Bifidobacteriaceae bacterium
GCTGGCCATCCGCCCCGAAGTGCTGCTCATGGATGAGCCGGCGTCGGCGCTGGACCCCATTGCCACGCAGCGCATCGAAGAACTCGTCTACGACCTCAAGAAGACCTACACCATCGTCATCGTCACGCACAACATGCAGCAGGCGGCGCGCGTCTCCGATTACACGGCGTTCTTCTGGCTCGGCCGCCTCGTGGAATACGACCGGACCGACCGCATCTTCACGGCCCCGGCCGAGAAGCTGACCGAGGACTACGTGACCGGCCGCTGCGGTTAGGGGATCGGCGGGAATACACCATGGAACGACTCGTTCGGCATTTCCAGGAAGAGCTCGAGGCGCTCAAGGAGCGCCTGCTGGCCATGGGCGGCCTGGCCGAAGAACGTGTGCGCATGGCCGTGCGCGGCGTGGCGGAACGCGACCTGGACGACGTGCGGGCGGTGCTGACGGGCGACGAGCCGGTCAACGATCTGCACATCGAAATCGACGACCGCTGCTTCAAGCTGCTGGCCCTGCACCAGCCGATGGCAGCCGACCTCCGCGTGGTGGTGGCGGCGGTCAAAATCAACACCGACCTCGAGCGTGTCGGCGACCTGGCGGTCAACGTGGCTGAAGCCGGAAAACGGTATCTCCAGCACCCGCCGGTCAAGCCGCTCATCGACATCCCGCGCATGGGCGACATTGCCCAGCTCATGCTGCGCGATGCGCTGGACGCCTTCGTCCGCCGCGACATGGCGCTGGCCGAGTCGGTGCTCATCAAGGACGATGAGCTGGATGCCCTGAAGACGCAGATCTTCCGGGAACTGCTCACCTACATGATGCAGGACCCGCATACCATCGAGCCGGCGCTGGATCTCATCCTCATTTCCCGCCACCTCGAGCGCATTGGCGACCACGCCACCAACGTGGCCGAGGACGTGATCTTCATGGTGTCGGCCCGTGACGTGCGGCACCAGCCCATCGACTCCACCGGCCTGCCGCCGCGCCTCTCCTAGTGAACACGCGCGCCACGCATCCCTGGCATACCGGGAATGAATGCGACAGGTGCGATGAAAGCGTGATCCACGGGAAGGGCTGGACTACAATGGGGCCGTTTGTACCGATTGTACTGATGCCATGGCTGACACGCTGACTGTAACCGACAACCGTACGGGCAAGACCTACGAACTCCCCATCGCCGAAGGCACCATCAAGGCGACGGACCTGAAAAAAATCAGGACCGACGACCCGGACGACACGGGACTGCTCACCTATGACCCGGCGTTCATGAATACGGCGGCCTGTCGCAGCCGCATCACGTTCATCGACGGCGACAAAGGCATCCTGCTCTACCGGGGCTACCCCATCGAGCAGCTGGCCGAACACAGCAGTTATCTGGAAACCGCCTATCTCGTCCTCAACGGCGAGCTGCCGACAGCCCCCGAGCTGAAGGAGTGGACGCACCAGATCACGATGCACACGATGGTGCACGAGAACATCAAGAAGTTCATGGAGGGCTTCACCTACGACGCCCATCCCATGG
>CAZZGM010000672.1:0-801 GCA_964653955.1 uncultured Bifidobacteriaceae bacterium
TCATCACCGGCATCGGTTCGCTCATCCACATCTACAGCACCTCGTACATGCACGGGGAAACGGACCCGGACTTCGCACGGTACTTCTCGTACCTGAACCTGTTCTGTTTCTTCATGCTCATCCTGGTCCTCGGCTCGAACTTCCTGGTGATGTTCGTCGGCTGGGAGGGCGTGGGCCTGTGCTCCTACCTGCTGATCGGCTTCTACTACGAGAAGAAGTCGGCCGGTGACGCCGCCAAGAAGGCGTTTGTCGTCAACCGCGTCGGCGACTACGCGTTCATCCTGGGCACGCTGCTGCTGCTCGTGACGGTTGGATCGCTGGACTTCGTTACCGTGGCGCAGGCCGTGAAGAGCATGCCGCCCGAGGTGACGTTCGGCACGCTGTCGCTCATCACGCTGCTGCTGTTCATTGGTGCCACGGGCAAGTCCGCGCAGATTCCCCTGTATGTCTGGCTGCCGGACGCCATGGAAGGCCCGACACCCGTGTCGGCCCTCATCCACGCCGCGACCATGGTGACGGCCGGTGTCTACATGATTGGCCGTAACGCGGTGCTGTTCGAACACGCGCCCGTCACGCTCGGCATCATTGCCGTGGTGGGCGCGGCCACGGCGCTGATGGCTGGCACCATCGGCCTGGTACAGAACGACATCAAACGCGTGCTGGCCTACTCGACGGTGTCGCAGCTCGGCTACATGTTCCTGGCGATGGGCGTGGGCGCGTTTGGCGCCGGCGTTTTCCACCTCTACACCCACGCGTTCTTCAAGGCCTGCCTGTTCCTCGGATCCGGCGCGGTCATCCACG
>CAZZGM010000672.1:811-1513 GCA_964653955.1 uncultured Bifidobacteriaceae bacterium
CACGAGCAGGACATCCGGAACATGGGCGGCCTGAAGAAGCACCTGCCCATTACCTACTGGACGTTCCTCATCGCGTCCATTGCCATTGCCGGTGTGCCGCCGCTGGCTGGGTTTTTCTCGAAGGACGAAATCCTGTTCGAGACATTCCTCCACGGGCACTACGTCCTGTGGGGCGTGGGTGCCGTGACGTCACTGCTGACGGCCACCTACATGTTCCGCCTGGTGTTCCTCACGTTCCACGGCGAGGAGCGTTTTCATGGTGTGCTGGCGCAGGCCGCGTCGCACGGCGGGCACGGTCATGGCCACTCGCCTTCGCCCGCCCATGGACATGGGCATGCGGGCTCCGGCGCCGGCGCGCACGAACACGTTCACCTCCACGACGCGCCGCCGGCCATGGCCACGGCGCTGATTGTGCTGGCCATTGGGTCCGTTGCGGCTGGTTGGCTGGGCATTCCGCACGGGCTTGGTGGACACAACAATCTGGGGACGTGGCTCGCGCCGGCATTTGCCGCCAACAATTGCGGGGCGCCGGTGACCACGGGCGAACTGGCCGGGTTTGCGCTGGAGAACTGCGAGCCCGGGCAGGATGTGGCACTGGCATCAATGACGCAGGCTGCGTCCACGGCCGACGCGGTTCCCGCGGTGGCGCAGGCGGATCTGGCCGCGGGCGCCGGGCTCTCCCAGCCGGCGGCGGAAGCGGAT
>CAZZGM010000673.1:0-1510 GCA_964653955.1 uncultured Bifidobacteriaceae bacterium
TCGCCGGGCTCGAAGAACGTTGGCGCGTAGCCGAGGTCCACCTCGAAGCCAATGCCGCTTCGTCCCACCGTGGTCAGCGCCACGCCGTAGTGCAGCTTGGTGCCGAAGTCGTAGTCGTCGACGGTGGAGTTGAACGAGCTGCCGACGTAGGGCGTGAGGAAGGTCTGCTGTGCGCGCGCTGCCGATGGCAGGGCCAGGCACACGATGAGAGCGGCAAGCAACAAGTACGGACGCTTATACATAGGAATATCCCTCCGGGTGTCAAAAGATGGACGATTCAGGCCGGGTGAGGGCTGCCCGCCGACAGTGAAAGCAGGAACGGTGCCAGGAAGAAGACGGCGTCTGCCGGGGCTACCGCCTGGATGGGGCTGGCACCTTACGGTGCACTGGATCCCGTGCCCCCTGCCTGTTGGATCGGCCGGGGGCACGAAATCGGGAAAGGGCCGCTGCCTACTTCTTGTGCGTGGCGATATAGTCCAGCGCGAACTTCTCGAGGTTGGGGGCGGTGAGGCCAATGGCCTTGGCTTCGGTCGTGGCCTGCTCGACCGTCCAGCCGTCCTGCAGCACACGCTTGACGAGCCACACCGTTCCGACACGGTTGGCGGACGCGCAGTGGATGTACACCGGCTGGTTGGTCTTGTCGGCAATGACGGCGAGGAACTCGTCGACCACCTTCGGGTCCGGCGCCGAACCCGACATCGGCAGGTGGAAGTAGTTCAGGCCAAGTGCACGGGCACGTTCCTGGTGCTGGTCCACGTTGGCACCCTGTTCGGACGCCATGCGCAGGTTGATGATGGACTTGATACCGTCGGCTTTCAGGCCGTCGAGTGCCGACACGTCGGTGGCACCACCGCAGGCCACCACCGCATCGACCTTCGTGTAGTTCGAAATACCCTCGCGCGTCTGCTTCTCCTGCGCGTGCGACACGGTGGCGATGGCAGCGGCACCGAGAATGGCAGCGACAACGGCGGTCATCCGCATCTTCATGTCCTCCGCCCCGGATCATACCCTGCCAAAAACGCAACGCGCCGCGATGCTCCGAGGCACCGCGGCGCGCCGTGACGAACCGGGAGAGGCCGGGCTATTCCTTCTGCACCGTTACCGTGACCGGCTGCTGCACCCGCACCGTGACGCTGGTGCCGGCCGGCAGCGTTGCCGGATTGCGGTCGTTGGCCATGGACGCCGCCGTGCCGCCAGCTGCGCCAACGCCGGCGCCAATGGCGGCTCCGCGACCGCCGCCGAGGATGGCGCCGAGGATGGCGCCGCCAATGGCCGCACCACCCACCTTGGCCGCTGTTTCGCGACCGGGAGACTCACCTTCCCGCACGACCGATTCGGTGCGGATGTTCAGTTGCGTGCCGTCGGCCAGCGTGACGGTGTGGAACCGCACGGCCAGTCGAGACTTGCCCTTCATCTTGCCGCCGCGGTCGACTTCCGTGACCGACCCGGTGACGATGGAGCCGGCGGGAATGGCGACGCGATTGCCGACGCGCACGTCGCGCGTGACGCG
>CAZZGM010000674.1:0-985 GCA_964653955.1 uncultured Bifidobacteriaceae bacterium
CTTTCTGCCGCGCGAGGCCGGGCAGGCCGGCAATTCCGAGCGCAGCCACGAGCGCCGTCATGCCCACCAGGGCGGGCACTGTCCAATTCCGTCTCGATCCTGTCCTCATGGGCACCTCGAAAATACGGGCTCGTACCACCCCGGGAAACGGCGGCCCAAAGAATGCTGCGGACTCCCCGTTTTGTCAACCGCCGGAGCCCGTGATCGTCCGGGTGTGCCATCGGGTCACACCCGGGCCGCTTCGGTTTCCGAATCGTGGTGAGCCAGGGACGTCGAAGCCATGCCGGCTGGTTGCGCACGCACGAGGCGTGGTGTACAAGCTTGTTCGGCTACACCGCATCCATGTCGTCCGTCCGTCGCCAGGATCGTCGTCAGGGGCTCACCCCCGCCTCCCCATCGTCCGCCGATCGTCCCACCATGAGTGGGCTTGGCGTCTTCCTGTTGCCGCTGGCGCTGATTGCGGGGCTGATGGCCCTGACGCTGGTGCCCAGGATTCAGGAAGTGGCGCCGCTGGCCTGGTCGGTGTGGGGGAGCGCGGCCGTGCTGCTGGCGTGGATGGCGGCGCTGGCGGTTCGCGCGCGCGCCGGCGAGGCACCGGTGGTGGTGCTGACCCAGCCGCAGCCACAGCATTACCTGCAGGCGTGCTGCCACCTGGCCGTGTACGTGGCGTGGGGGTGGTACTGGCCGCCGGTGGCGGCGTTTGCGCCGCTGCTGGTGGCGCAGCTCGTGTTTGCCTACGCCTTCGACATCCTGCTGGCCTGGTCGCGCCGGCAGCCTTACGCGCTCGGCTTCGGTCCGTTCCCGATCATCTTCAGCACCAACCTCTTCCTGTGGTTCAAGGATGACTGGTTCGCGTGGCAGTTCGTCCTTGTCGCGCTCGGCTTTCTGGGCAAGGCGTACGTTCGCTGGGAACGCGACGGACGCCGTGTGCACATCTTCAATCCGTCGGCGTTCACGCTGGCGGTGTTCTCCATCGTCCTGCTGG
>CAZZGM010000674.1:999-1501 GCA_964653955.1 uncultured Bifidobacteriaceae bacterium
ACGGGGACGACGGACACGACGTGGGGACCGGAGATTGCCGCCACGTTTGGCCTGGGGCCACGCATCTACACGTTGATGTTCGCCGTCGGTCTGGTGGTCATGTACTTCTTTGCCGTCACGCCGGTGACGGCCATGTCGGCCATCACGTTGTTTACCGGCAGCGCCATCTACGGTGCCGTGACGGGCGTGCCGTATTTCGTGGACTCGGAAATTCCCGCGGCGGTGTTCCTGGGGCTGCACCTGCTGGTGACGGATCCATCCACGTCGCCGCGGACGACGCTGGGGCGCGGCATGTTCGGCGTCGGTTATGGTCTGGGTGTGATGGCGCTGTATGCAGGACTCGACGCGCTGGGGCAGCCGACCTTCTACGACAAGTTGCTGTGCGTGCCGTTGCTGAACCTGATGGTGCCGGCCATCGATCGTTTTGTCCGGGCGCAGGCCAGTTCGCCGCTGCTGGAACGAATGGGGCTCACCGGTCCCGCGGGCCGCTACAATCTGGCGC